>JAISMU010000191.1 GCA_031276635.1 Deltaproteobacteria bacterium
CAACATGAAAATAGCCCATTTCCAGGCCATGTCCCTGTTGTTATCCCACTTTGTCTTGTCTTCGGACTGAGCCATGGATTGGATCCTTAGGCGGAAAAGGGTTAAAGCTAAATAGTCTCATCGCCTGAAGCTCCAAGGCTGGCGGAGCCAACCGCTCCAGTCCCTGGGCATCTTCTTAACGGGCGCTCAAATGGGCGAGCAAAACCGCCCCTTGACGGGGCTGGAGAGTCCCGCTCACCAAATAATCATACAATTATTCCCCATCGGAGGCAAGGGCCAGGGTCCCGGCGTTCCCGGCCCCTGGAAGATCAATTTCCCAAAGGCCCAGAAGGTCATCTGGGGTTTGTCCAGGTTCAGACAAAAAATATGGTCGGTGGTGACCGTAAAGCCCGAGGGGCGGTTCGTCAATCTAAAAGGCAGCGGGGCGGCGGCAAGTTGGGGTTGCGGCTCTCCAGGCCTTTTTCGAGGTACCTGACGGCCTCCTCCAGATTGGCTGCCGCCTAAACTGAGAGGCTCTTCGGGAGACCTTATCGGGAGCTTCCCCGAGATCATCGCCTCTTTGAAGGAGTTTTTACTTTAGTTCTGTCTAAAATTAATGATGAAATTATTTAATAATAAAATATTAAATTAATATAAAATAACAATAATACACTATATCTAAATGATTAATTAAGCAATGAAAAAATAGAATATAACTATTTTAATAATAAGGTTATAGTTAGAATATATCAGTAATTCTGTATATATACTTATAACATTCCATATACTTCATCTTGTGAATAATAAATTAGTATAATATTGTCGATAAATATAATTTTAACAAGGGAGGGAAGGCAAGCGAATTTTCCGGCCTGCGCCCGAGAAGCGAAGAACACTGAACCCAGGCAAATAAGATTAGTCGCTGGCCAGGTGACTTCTGGTCAGGCCTCGTCACAGGGACTGGGCAAGGTTGATTCCAGGCAGAGCTCAAGCTGCCCCACTCTGATCCGGCTCGTCTTTCGGTTGGATCCATTTGACCAGGGTCTGAAAAAGCTCCTGGACATTAATGGGTTTATTGATGTGGTCATTCATGCCCGCCTGGAGGCTTAAATCTCGATCGCTGGACATGGCGTGGGCGGTCATGGCCACAATGGGCAGACCAGTATAGCCCTTCTCTCGGATCAGGCGAGTGGCCGTTATGCCATCCATGACCGGCATCTGGATATCCATCAACACCAGATCAAACAACTCCTGGCGACAGATCCGGTCCACCGCCTCCTGGCCATTGCCGGCGATGGTAACCTGGAAACCGGCGTTGCCCAGAATCCGACCAGCCACCAACTGGTTGACGTCATTATCCTCGACCAATAGGATCTTGGAGCCAGCCAGGCGCTTGACCATCTCCTTGGCAGATGCTTGCCCGCCTTGGTTTTCCCTGGCCAAACGGCGACCGAAGAGCTCCATCAAAGTGTCGTGCATATGGGAAGATGTGACTGGTTTATCCAGAACCTTCTTGATGCCCAGAGCCCGAGAAACCGGCAAAACCTCATCGCGGTTGTAGGCGGTCACCATAATGATGGGAATCCGCCGGGCGTCAGCCCACTTACTTTGCAGAAACTTGATGGTGTCAATGCCGTCCATATCCGGCATCCGCCAGTCCACCACCAGCAGATCCGGCAGCCACTTGCGATTTTCTAGATAATTGGCGGCCTCCTGGCCACTGGAGCAGGTGATGACCTCAAAGGCCTCGCGACGCAACTCCTCGCCGATGATCTCCTGAGAGGTGATATCATCGTCAATGACCAGGGCGGTCAAGCCCTTAAAGGAGACCTCGCCAGCCGCGGCCCCCTCGGTGGGTTTGATTACGGCCAGGCGGGCGGTGAAAGAAAAGCTACTCCCCTCCCCCAGAACCGACTCGCACCAGATCCGACCGCCCATCATCTCAGAGAGGCGCTTGGAGATGGTCAACCCCAGGCCAGTGCCCCCGTACTTGCGCGTAATGGAGGAGTCAGCCTGAGAAAAGGCGTTGAATAAGTTGCCAATCTGCTCCTGAGTCAGCCCAATCCCGGTGTCTCGCACCGTAAACTCCAACGTGGCCTCATCGCCCTCCCGGCTCAACAACCGGACAGCCAGGCTCACCGAGCCTTTTTCAGTGAACTTTATAGCGTTGCTTAAAAGGTTATTGATGACCTGGCCCAGACGGACCTGGTCGCCCAAAAAGTGGCTCGGCACGTCTTCGGCCACCTCAAGCTTGAACTCCAAACCCTTGGCCTGGGCGGCCGAGGCCAAGAGCTTGAGGCTGGCGCTCAAGGCGCTCTCCAGCTTGAACTCGGTCATCTCCATCTCAAGTTTGCCGGCCTCAATCTTGGAGAAGTCCAGAATGTCGTTGATAATCCGCAAAAGGGCCTGAGCGGCCACAGAGATTCTCTGGAGGTACTCCACCTGCTGATCGTTTAAATCCGTCTGGAGAACCAGATGAGTCAACCCCAGAATGGCGTTCATCGGAGTGCGAATCTCGTGGCTCATGTTGGCCAGAAACTCGCTCTTAGCCCGGGCGCTGTCCTCAGCCAACTCTTTAGCCAGGCGGGAGTTTCTCTCCAGCTCGATCATCTTGTAGATGTCTTGCTCCATCCTCTTTTGCTGGGTGAAATCCATATGGCCACCCAAGAGGCGGACCGCCTGACCTCGCCGGTCCCACTCCGCCACCCGGCCCACGTCATAAGTCCAGACGTAATGGCCTTTTTTGTGCTTTAAGCGAACCTCGCTGGCGAAGACGATGGTCTGGCCGTTGATGACCATCTCCATGCCAGCGGTTACCGCTGGCAGATCATCGGGATGGACCAGGAGCTCCCACTCGGCCATGGTCTCCTCAAGCTCGCCGCGCTTGTAACCCAGAAGATCATAAAAGATGTCGTTGTAAGCCACCCGGCCCTTAACAAGATCCAGGTCCCAGGTGCCAATGCTGGCCGCCCGGAAGAACAGCTCCATCTTTTCCTTGTTGTCCCAGAGATCCTGCTCTATGCGCTTTTGGCGGGTGACGTTGATCATGACCCCCAAAAGACGCTTGGGCCGACCCTCCTCGTCGCGGTCAACCACCCGGCCCCGATCCTGGGCCCAGACAATGGAGCCGTCTTTGCGTCGCAAGCGGTAGTCAGCCATGTACATGGGGGTTAAGCCCTGACAGTGGTCCCACAGGGCCTGGTCCGCCTTAGCCAAATCCTGGGGTAGGACAAAATTCTGGCGATCAGCCAGGCTCTCCCCCAACTCCGCGACCTCATAGCCGATGGTTTTGGCCCACAGAGGGCTGTAAACCACCTGCCCGGTCTGGATGTCGCAGTCCCAGATCCCCAGATCGGCGGCCTCAATGACCAAGGCCAACCGTTTTCTTTCCAGATCCAACTCGCGGGAGGCCCGGGCCTTTTCCGCCAGGGCCTCGACCAAGGCTTGACGGGTGAGGTGACTGGAGTGGATGTCCTGCACGACCCCATCCACAGTCACGCCCTCGGCTTTGGCCAGATCGCAATGGGAGCTGAACCAGCGCCACTGACCCAAAAGATGGCTTTTCAGGCGCAACTCCAACTCCAGATGATCGATCTGGCCTTGAAGGAGATTGTCGAGCCCCTCAAGGAAACGATCCTGGTCATCGGGATGGAGCCACAGGCTCAAAAACTCCCGCAGGCTGACCGGCAGGGGGTCCTGGCCAGGGGGCCGACTGTCCCCCAACAGGGACAAAAAACTCTGGTTGACGGCCACCTGAGCCTTTTCCCCATCATCCCCCAGCAGCCGCAGACGCCACAGGCCAATACCGCTTAAGAAAAGGTTATTGGCCAGGCTGTCCAGGCAGAGATCCTTGAATAAATTGCTGTTGGGGCCCTCGTCCATGGAGCTGTATCCTGCGCTGTCTTAAACGGGAAAGGCGCGCCGAAAAGACCACCCACCCGCTGGCCAGCCTCCTTGGGGAACCGTCAAGAGCCCGGGAGGTATGGCCATTTATTATAATTTAAACCCTGGAAAACTCAAAACGCCCGCCTTTTAGGCCCAAAAGCTGAGTTAATAACCCCGGCCTCAGCCCAGAAACCCCTCAATGACCTCAAAGCCGCCGGCCCAGAAGTCGTCGTCCAGAGGCCCCAGACCCGCCTCAGCCACCAGGTCGAGCGGGGAGCCGGAGCCGCCGCGGGCCAGGAGAGTCATCAGCCTTTGGGCCAGGTCCGGGCCCTCTTTCTCGTAAACGCGCCAGAGGCTGTACACCAGAAGCTGGCCAAAGCTGTAGGCGTAAACGTAAAAGGGGGCGAAATAGAAGTGCGGAATGGCCACCCACTCCCAGCTGAACTCTGGGGCGACCTCCACAGCCTGGCCAAACTGGGTCTTCAGATTTTCCAGATAAGCCTCGGCTAAGGCCCTGGCCGGGGCTCCCTGGTTGATCAGCTCGTGGGCCTGAGTCTCAAACAGGGCGAAGAAGGCCTGGCGACCCACCGTGGCGTAGGCGTCATCCATGAGATGAAACAGCAAGGCCTCTTTTTCCTGGGGACCGGCGTCTTGGAGGAGCCTCTTGGCCAAGAGCATCTCTCCGAAGGTCGAGGCTGTCTCGGCCAAAGGCAGCGAGGCGTGAAACTGAAAAATATTCTGCTCTCTGGCCAGCTGACTATGGGCCGCGTGCCCCAACTCGTGAGCCAGGGTGAAGAGATCCTGGGTCCGGCCCTTGAAGCTCATCAGAACCCAGGGGATCTGACCCGGAGCCAAGGAGGCGCAGAAAGCCCCACTAGCCTTGTTCGGTCGCAAAGCCGCGTCCAGGTGGCGGGACTCGGCCACGTTCCCGGCCAACTGGGCCAACTGGGGCGCGAAAGAGCTGAAGCTGTCCCGGACCAGGTCCATGGCCTCGCCGAACTCCCAACGCCCCTTGTCCTCAAAGAGGGGGGCGTAGAGGTCATAACGCCGCAACCTGGCCTGGCCCAAAGCTTGGGCCTTTTTCTGAAAGTAACGGCCAAAGACCGCCGGCCCGCGGCTTTGACAGACCCGCAAAAGGCTGGCCACCACGCTCTCGGGCAGGTCATTGGCCTTATGGCGGACCAGAGCCGGGGAGCCATAACCCCGGAGTCGGACGTTTTCCTGGCGCCAATCCCGGACCAGGGCTTGGTAAATCTGGGCCAGGAAGGGCCCGTCCTGGCCATAGACCCGCAAAAGCTCCTGATAAGCCTTGGCCCGGACCTCCGGGAGATGACTCCGGAAATGGACGGCCAACTCCTCGCGATTGAGGGGCTGACCATCGCCGCCAGGCACAAAGGAGCTGTCAAAGGTATAGCGGTTGGTGTAGGAGCTGTAGAGGGTAACGAGGGCTTCCCGGCCATTGGGATTTTTCAAGGCCACAATCCGCTCCTCGGGTTCCGAGAGGGTGTGTTCCAAAAGGGCCCGGGCCTGGCGCAGATAATAGTCGAACTCCGGGAGCGAGGCCAGATACCGCTCCGCGGCCGCTGGCTCAAGCTCTTTCCACCAGATCTCGTAAAATAAAACCGCCGCCTCCAGCTCAGCTGACTCCTCGCGGACCTGGGCCAGAAAAGCCAGGGCCTCCTCATGGGCGGTGTCCTGGCTGAAACGCAAATCCGCCCAACCCTCCAGGTTGGACTCCAAAACCCGCAGGGCCTCCAATTCCCGAGTCATGGCCCCGAACTCGGCCAGAGAGGGCTGGCGCTCCCGCAAAAGCTCACGATAGGCCTGAAAAGCCTCTTTTTTGGACCTCAAGGCGGCCAGGTCCCGTTCCAACTCTGGGGAGCCGGGGACGTAAAGAAGCCCCAGGTCCCAATTGGGCGGCGTGGTCAATGTCTCTCCTTAACCGGGGGCCAAATACCGAAAAACCCAGACCCCACAAAAAAAACCCCGAAAAAGGGGCCGGGCGAAAACCTGATAAGAGTCCCCCGGGCTGGTCAAAGGCCTCAAGGGCGAAAAGAGCGGCCAGCTCCGCCCCAAACCCTCAGAAAAAAACTGAGGACCGCGCGAGGTTGGCTGGGGAGCCCAAGCCTGGAGCCGGAGCAAAAATCCAGTCAGCCAGCCCGGTGGAAGTTCTCCGAGAGCTATCAATAATATATTATAAATTAAACTCTAGAAAAATCAAAATAACCGTTTATTCCCTGATTCCCCTATTCTCTTATTCTCGAAAGCCTCAGAAAAAAACCGGCTGAGACCTAAGGTTTATCTCCTTATCGGAAATCCTGATTGGCTCACGCCCGCCAAAAATTTATTTCCGCCAAAGTCGCGACCAAGACTTTAAAGCCGCCCAATAGGGATATCCCAAGCTCAAGAGTCTGGTCATCCTTAGAGCGCGGGCTCAAGTAACCAACCTGATAGTGAAAACTCGCGAGGCTCATCGGATCTATTTTTCCTGGCTCAAGAGCGAGAGGTCAGAACTGGAGAAACGTTCTGACGTTGGTCTTTAGCCATTTTATTCAACTTAGTCTCTGAACCGTTAAGTCTAGCGCCTGACCCTGGTAACCAGGGGGCTATTTCAAACCCCACCCCTTTATCGTTGGTGAACGATTACTGAAAGAGAGACTATCTCCAACCCTATCGAGGGAGATTGGCGGCTCAAAAAAAAAGGCCCCTGGCGAGGGGCGCTCTCTTCTCTGGCCGGAACCAGCCCGGCCAGATTTTTTGTCTAAACAGCCTCAACCTCAAAGGACCGGGCCTGAGACCAGCGCCGTCACCGATGAATTTGCGGCCTCACGCCCTCCACACAGCTGATGTGATAAAGGGGCCGGTTAGGGACCAGGGAGGGGCAGAGAGTGACGATGTTCGGTAGATCCTGACTCCAGGCGTCCTCAGCGTGAAACCATCTCTGTTGAAAGGGCAAATAATCGCTAGCCCGCGGGGTCCGGCGGTAGTTGGGGCCAACGCGCGCCGGGGCGTTGGGCCTTTCGATCTTGGCCTCCCCGGGTTTGGCCGGGTTTTTGACCGGACTGGGCTCGCCGGGAAGATTCTGGATCGGGCCCCCGCCATTGTCCTGACTGGGCTTGACCGAAGGCGCCGATTGAGGAGCTTTAGTCGGGGGAGCGGGAGCCTCCGGTTCCTCGGAGAACATCTGCCGCAAAAGATCATCTGGATCATCCCGTGGATCTGCCCGTGGATTCTGGCGCGACTCATCCTGGGCCAGAGCCTGGCCCGCCCAGAGGGCTAAAAACAAAATCCCAACCAATATAAAGCCAAAAAATTTTTTCATAAGTAAGCCCCTTGCCGCCCAAACCTGAAGAATGGCCAGCCCCAGTCAAATCCTGACCTTTAAAATTCTTCTGAAAAGACAGGCTCAAAAATCTTTCTGACCAATCCTGAGGGGATAATAAAAAAAATAGCCTCGATCCCTCATCTCTGATAACTCAGGTAGCCCATTTTAGCCTAAATTGACCCCCTATAGCCAAAAAAATTTCCCCTCCACAAGAGGCGCTTATTTTTTCAACCTATGGGGGCAGTTCTTGGGCTCAAAGGGAAACCTGAGAACCAGCGGACCCGAGCCAGACGGGACCAAGACCCCGCGGAGCCCGGTTTGAGCGGGTTTTTCCAGAGAGTTTTTCCAACGGCTCAGGGGCCCCGGGGAGGGCGGAGAGCTTAGGACTCCAGGAGCTTGTCCGAGTCCAGAATCAGGACGACCCGACCATCGCCCAACAAAGTTAACCCATTAAAATAAGGCAGCTTCCGGAAGGTTTCCAGCTCGAACTCCTTGATGACGATCTTCTGCTGACCCAGGATCTCATCAGCCAGGATGGACTGGCGGGAGTCGGCCTTGCCCCGCAAAATGATAAAAACGTGAGTTTCCCTGGCTAAATCCTGGCTGATCTCGGGCTCATAGAAAACCCCCCGGCGCTCCAAGCCCAACAGGCCCTTTAAGTCAATAACCGAGATGACCATGTCCCGGTGCCGGAAGACCGCCCCATCCTTGTGGCGATGGACGTTGACGGCCGGGACGGTGACAATTTCGTTGACAAACTCCAGCGGCAGACAGAAGGTCGACTCCCCGACCCGCAGCATGATGGCCTCTTTGGTCAGAAGAGTGTTGGTGATGGGGAGCCGCAAGCCGACGCTCAGGCCTTGACCTGGGCGGTTGCCGATAATGACCTCGCCGTTCCACTTTTTGAGGTTGGTCATGACCACGTCCATGCCCACCCCCCGACCGGAGAGATCCGTGGCCTGGTCCTTGGTCGACAAGCCCGAGTTAAAGATCAGCATCTCGGCTTCCTTGTCGCTGATGACCTCGGCCTGCTCTGGGGACAGCACGCCCCGGTCCACAGCCTTGGCTTTGATCTTGTTGAGATCCAAGCCCCGACCGTCATCGGCGACCTGGATTAAGATGGCCGCTTCCTCGGGAGAGACCCGAATGCTGACTGTCCCGCGGCGGGGTTTGCCGGCGGCCAGCCTAACCTCGGGCTCCTCCAAACCATGGTCCACGGCGTTCCGGACGATGTGAACCATAGCCTGCTCAACATCATCCAAAAGGCTCTTGTCTATGGGCACCCGCTCCCCAGAGATGACCATCTCGGCCTCTTTGCCGATCTTGTGAGAGATGTCCCGGACCAGGCGGGGAAACTTCTTGAGAATATTGTTCATCTCCACCTGGCGCACCTCCATGATGGAGCGCTGGAGATTGACAATGTCATTGGAGATAGTCCGGGAGACGGAGCTGAAATCCCGGAGCAAGCCCGTGTCGACCCCGGCCTGGCGGAAAGAAAACTGCAAGTGATTCAAGATCTCGCTTTTGGTGATGAGTTTTCCGACTGAGTCCAAAAACAGATCTATCTTGGCCTCATCGACCCGGATGGTCTTGACCTGCGGCTCCTTGATGGCCCCCGCCCCCGAACGCGTTCCCTGGGTGGTCTTCTGAGCCGGGCCCTCGACCTCGACGTGGAACTTCTCCTTGAGCTCATTGAGCATGGACGAGAAGAACTCCACCATCATCTGGTCCATCTCCAGCTCTTTCTCGTCAAAAAGAGACAGACCATCGCCCAACTCGGCGATAAGGCTCATGGCGTCCTCGCCAGCCACCTCAGCCAGGTTCCGATAAAGCCGGTTGGCCGCGCCCACAAAGGCCTGGGCCTGGTCTGGGGACCCCTTGTCGTCCCGGAATTTCCCTAAAATCTCCTCCATGACCCGAACGTCCTCGGTGAGATCCACCCCGTTGTAGTTAAAGCGGATCTGATTGGCCCCCTCCTCCTCCAGGGTGGCCAAGGCCAGACCGGTGGAGACCTCGGCGATGTCCTTTTTAAGGGCCTCGGTGTCCATCTCCTCCAGGGCCGGCAGCAGGGCCTCCAGGTCGTCAAGGAGTTTTCTGGCCGAATCCACCAACTGAGAGTCCCGGCGGTTGATTTTCTCAATCTGGCTTTGAATCTCCCCGACAAAGGCCACGTGGTCGGCGGTCATGGTGGTGTAGCCGATATCGTCCTCAAGGCGGGCGATGATGTCGCGGAAGATATCGTTGCCCTTGAACAGCAAATCAATGATTTTCGGATGTTTAGAGAGGATGGCGTTATTCTTGTCAATCATCGACATGAGGTCCTCAAGGCGATGGGCGATGTTGGCGATATTGTCAACATTGAACATCTTCGAGGACCCCTTCAAGGAGTGCATGTGCCGGAAAAGGGAAAAAATGGTCTCGCTGGACGTGGGGTCCTGCTCGATGGCCACCAGCTCATTGTCCAACGTGCCGATGGTTTCCCGGACCTCATCCTTGTATTGCTCAAAAAGCTCAGCCAGGTTTTCGTCGGTGACGCTCATTTTATCCTCCGGGCGGCCCGGCCCTCCCCACGCCGCCCCATCTCGCCCCCATGAGACCTCAATCAGCCTCGGGCCAGGTCAAAGTCAGAGCCTGCCTCAGGCGATATTCAAGGCCTTTCTGACCGCGGCCATGACCTTTTCCTCGTCGTAGGGTTTGACAATGTACTGTTTGGCCCCAATTTTCAGGCAATGCATCACCGTCCTGGCGTCGGAAACCGAGGAGGCCATGATAATGTTGGAGTCTGGATACTTTTTGAGGATTATTTCCAAGACCTCAGTGCCCCGCATCTTGGGCATGACAATGTCCAACGTGGTCAGCTCCGGGCGAAGCTCCTCAAACAGGGTTAAGGCCTCCTCGCCATCGGCGGCTTGCCCGACCACTTTGAACCCCTGATTGGTAAATAACTTGGTGAGCATCTGACGCATAACCGGGGAATCATCTACTATCAGGACGCTTTGACCGGTGCCCAGGGACATGGCGTTCTCCCAAAGGATAAGACCTTGACCGCCCCCGGGTTGACCGGAAGAGTCTCCGGCCCTTGAGGACGGTCAGGCGTTGGCGCGCTCGTGGCGAAATCAGGTCAGGTCCCCCGCCGAGATCGCCCCAAAGCGCCCGACCGAGCCCATGACCTCAAAAAACTATTGTTAAATTATCACTATTAAGACCTTAAGTCCAGATGACCTTTTAGCCAATCAAAATGTAAAAACTTTTGTAAATTTTTATATATATAATATATTAATAATTATTTTTTTATAATTAAATAAGAATATCATTATTTACAAATTAAATTAGCCTAAATGATCTGACCTTACCGCCTCGTGGGCCAGGAAGCGCCGAAAATCTGGCGAGCGCCCGGCTGCTGGCCGCAAGCTCCGAAACACGAGCTCCTGAGAGAGAGCTTAGCCTGAGTCGAGCGACCCTGGAGAGGGCGAGTGGGCGAGTTGGGGAGTAAAGGTCAAACAGTGAGTCAGAGAAAATCGTCTAAAAACAGGGAGAAAAATTGCAAGGCGAGGCTCAGATCAACGCGGTTGTTTCTGGTCCCAGGCCGCCAGGAAATTTTTTAAGGCGCCCCGGCGACCAAGGGACGGAGCCAGGATTGGGCCAAGACTGAGGCTTAATCAGAGCTCTCAAGCTCCGCGCTGATAGGCTGGTCTGATTTGGGCTTCTCTGGCCGGAAAGCCGCTTTAACGCGCGAGCCATCCTCAAAGATGGCTAACCCCAGGTCAATAAAACTCTTGGCTTCATTTCTCAATGGGCCGTGGTAGTCCTTTTGGGCTATATCCCTTAAGGCTTCTTGGACGGCCTTCGACAAAACCGCGTCAACTTGCGCCTCATTGAGGCCCAATTTGGCGGTCGCCTCGCGCAAAGCTTTATTTATCTCTTTTGGCGGCAGTTTATCTCTGGCCGCCTTCGCCAAAGTTTGATTGAGGTCGCTTTCTGGGATAGAATTCAGGGCGGCCTCGGCTAACAATTGTTTTTTTTCAGAGGTAGTTAAATCCTCTTGACTATCTTTAAGTAAAATTTGATATTTTTGTTTG
This sequence comes from Deltaproteobacteria bacterium, assembly GCA_031276635.1. Classification (GTDB taxonomy): domain Bacteria; phylum Desulfobacterota; class Desulfarculia; order Adiutricales; family Adiutricaceae; genus JAIROO01. The sequence continues at coordinate 11,269 of JAISMU010000191.1, forward strand.
CCATCAAACTTTTCAGAAGCCAGATTGGACAAGCACTCAAACACCTCATCTTTTGAAAGCCTGATATAAGCTAAGGACGCCAACGCCGCGTTTTCCTCCAACTGGCTGAGTTTCTTGGAACTCCGACGATATCTCAAC
>JAISMU010000049.1 GCA_031276635.1 Deltaproteobacteria bacterium
CGTGAAAATGATGATGATCGCGGTGGGGCTGGTCAGGTGGGCCAGAGGGGTTAAAAACCCCAAACCTTGGATCTCGCCAACCAAATCCGGGAACAGAACGTAATCGGGAGTCTGAGCCAGCAGAACGTAATTTTGGAGGAAAATGGACATCCCGATGGCGCTGATCAGCGGGCCCAATCGAGAGGACTGTCGCAGAGGCTTGTAGGCGACTTTTTCCAAGGTCCAGCCATACATGGCCGCCCAGAGAGCCGCCACCACCATGACCGACAGCAATAGCCCCCAGCCGGTCAATCCCAGAGTTCCCAGAAAGAGGCTGGCGATAAGGGCCGTAAAAGCCCCGATCATGTAGATCTCCCCGTGGGCGAAATTGATCAGGGCGATGATGCCATAGACCATGGTGTAACCCAGGGCGATCAAGGCGTAAACGCTGCCCTTGGCTAACCCACTGACGCAAAGCTCAAGCAGAAAATTCATTACCAGGGCTCAATCGGGCTCTGACAGTTTAAAGGCCAGATCCTTCGGTGAGCCGGCTCGCTCGGCTGACCTCGGTCTCTCAAAGGGGAGCTTCCACATACTGGCCGTTTTTGACAACAAACAGCTTGAAACTGGCTCCGATTATGTCCCCTTTGGCGTTAAAGCGGACCGGGCCCATGACCGTCTCCACGGTGTCCTCATGGAGACGCTTTTTTATAGCCGCCAGATCCGTGTCCGAGCCAACTTTGCTCACCGCCGCGAATAAAGCCTGAGCCGCTCCGGCGGCGTAAAGAAAGTAGGGCCCGATATCCTTGCCATAATATCTTTTCTGGTGGTCAGCCACCGCCACCTGAGCCGCCTCGCTCCGCGACAGGTCAACTTGCCCGGCGCAGTAGGTTCCTTCGGCCGACTCCTGGGCTAGAGCGATGAAACGTTGGTCATATAACCCATCCGGGCCCAGAAGGGTGACCCCGACCCGTTTCTGGCGCGTCTGGATGATCAGCTTGGCGGCGTCGTTGTAATACCCGCCCCAGATGATGGCCTCGGCCTCGGCGTTTTTAATTTTGGAGATAACGGAGTCAAAGGAGACCTGGCCGGACGTTATCCCCTCAAAAAGGACCACCTGAGCTCCCAGCCCGGGCTGGCTCTCCAGGAGCTTATTAACTATCTCGGCAATAGATTTGCCATAGTCGCCCTTGTCGTGCAGGATAGCGATTTTTTTGTAACCATTTTTTTTGATCATGGCAACGAGGAGACTGGCCTGGGCGTCATCGCGGGGCGTGGTGCGGAAGAAAAAGGGATTATTCCCGCTGTCGGTCAGGCTGTTTTCCGTGGCCGACGAGGAGATGAGCAGGGCCTTGTCTTCATAGACGCTTAAAGCGCTGCGCGTGGCCCCCGAGCAAGTGTGCCCGAAGATAAGCTTGATCCCATCGCTGACCAGTTTGGTGGCCGCCGCCACCGCCTGGGAGGGGTTACATGAGTCGTCTTGGGAGATGAGCTCCAACTGGCGCCCAAGAACACCACCTTGGGCGTTGGCGGCCAGAGTGGCGTATTCCAGTCCATAAAAATTCGATAGCCCATAGGAGGCCAGGTTCCCCAGAAGAGCCCCCCCAAAACCGATCTTCAACTTTTCCTGCTCCTCGGCTCCGGCCCGCTGAGGAAGGACGAATAAACTCAGGGCGAGGAGCGAGAAGACCATAAAACCATTTAATAACCGGCCGAATATGGCCAAAGGCCACGAGGAAAGATCATGGGATGTGCAAGGCATAACTGGCTCCAAAAAGGCCGCGGGCCGAGATTGTGAACAGGCGAGCGAACCGGGGCTCAAGCGCGACTTTGAGCTTGAAATCAAAAAAATATCCTGACAAATAATCAAGCGGGCTGGTCCGGGAACCAACCTGACCGACACCAACCAAAAATTAAGACCGAATCTAGGAAAAATCCCAGCCAAACCGAGTCTTTGAATTTTGGTTGATTATACCTTAAAAGGCCCAGCTAAAACAGGCCCAAACGAAAAAAAACAGCCTAAGCGAGCGGCTGGGCCCAAGTCAGCCTGATTAAGCTAACTGTCAAAGGGAAAAATAGGGAAAATAGGGATAGTCATCTTAATAATTGACGCTGTTTTACCTCAAAATCGTCAGGTCTGAAAGAAATGAAGGCGCTTTGGAGCCAAAAACAGGCCGCCCCGCCCGCGAAATTTCTCCTTAGGAGGCCTTCTGAACGGAGCGAGGGCGAGGGTTGGGTGGACGGGTGGAGGGAGATGGTCTCGAAAATTATGGTCGATGGGCTCGCCAAAAGTCCCCACTTAAAAAAATGAAATTTTAATGCGCCAAAACTATTTTTTTGTCTAATAAAAATTCATTTCCTATTTCATGCGTAACAGAAATTTTTTTTATTTATGTAAAAAACATATTATACTTATTTTAATATTTTATCGTTATATATAATTATTATTATCAAAATATAACAAATCATACAACTAATATTTTATTATTTTTTGATATTACAAAACTTTAATTAAAATATTTTAAGATGATTAAATAGCCCTAGCCTACTGATTTTAGAGATAAAGTCTTCTTTCTTCTTTATATAAAGAGATCAACTAATATTAACTAACGCGGCTCAACGAAATCACCAAGTGAGCGGTCCAAGGACGACCTGGCTTGCCTCAATCACCCTCTTTTCAAAGAGCGCCTGATGATCGCTAAAATGAGCGCTTTTCAGGTCATAAATCGGCTGTTTAAGGAACGCCCCGTTGTCATCAATAAAAAGGATTCCCTTGAGTCCTCTGGGGAACTCAAAGATCCCAAGAAGACTCCCGCCAACTCGTTTCAGAATCCCCATGGCCCTAAACCAAGAAGCAATTCGCGGCTCTATTTAGTTCGGAAGACGCCTGTGTCGAAAACTTAATCAAGGTCAGGTGGCCAGAGGGAATTCGTTGGGACAAGCGGCAAAATCACAAGTAATGGCTATAAGCCAAGATTAATATCTTTAATAATATGATTAGAAAAATGTAGATAATATAAATATTCTAGATAATTATATTAATTAATTAGTTTATAGAAAAAATCTATTTATATTATAAAAATAAATTAATTTTGTGTAAAATATTATAAAACTGATAATTATATTTTTCTCAAAATAATAATAGCGCTTTTTAAAATGTTCCCAAAAATAATTCGAGAAAAATTGACTTTTTACGAGGGCATCAAATATTCGAGGATCAACCTTCCAAGCTTTAACCAGCTTATGGGCTTCGGCTTGTCCAATAGGCCGATGAACATTTCTCTTTTCTGAAGTATGGCGTATATGACTATTGATCAAAATAAAATTTTCCCTTCCCTAAACATCGTCTTTGCCTAGTGCGTTAATAAGACGCTCTAACAAAAAAATCATTGCCCAGACCTGAAAAAATGAATTTTGAGACACTAATCTACGATGGCCGGAATTCGCCGGTCTGACCCTGGACTTCTCAACGATAACCGACTATAAGGGTTGAAGATGACTACTATCCGTTCTATCCTGGCCACAGCCCTGGCCGTTTTTCGCGCTCCCTGGGGCTGGCTGAAGGCCGCCTTGGGAACTCACCCCGCGATGGCCGCCGAGCCGCTGAAACGACATTGTCGCTGTCAACCGGAGCCTATAGAGTATCGCGCCATTTTGATATTGTGGGTTCAGACGGCAAATCTGAAGGCGCGCGCGACTATTCACTATTTACTGGAATCCGCCGCTAACCACATTGACACGCTGAGGCAAACCCTTCATGAGACGTTTGGAGATGATGACAACGATATTTGGATTCCTCAGACCCCAAATGAACCTTGATCCCCTGGCCCAGCGTCTCTATTTGAAAGAAGTCAGTTTTATTGACTGCCCTCCACCTGGGAAATCTGGCCGCCGGATTCCCCAGCCCAAGTCTGACCAAAACGCTGAGTAAACCACTACCTGGAGAGCCTGGCCTGCCCGGTGGGCTTTCAGCCGAAGGAGAGCTATGAGTCATTTTCTTTACAGCGTGGGAACCGCCTTTATTGGTTTTTTACTGGCCCAATATATCTGGGATAAATTTCTCAAGGACCGTCTGACCAAGCCCAAAGACAAGCTCAAGGAGTGAGGCCGTCCGGGACATCGTCAACTCCAGGGCCTGGAGCCAGTCTTTTCCCGACCATAGCCGCCGCGCTCCTCCCTTCACCCTGACCGACCCACGCGAGGAGAGGAGGCTTGAGGCTGACCTTCCTCGCGGGCGCTTGACCGGAAAGGAGAGCGAGAGGCTGTCGAGCCCATGACCTTGGCTCCGCCCCTCAACCGACCCGGTTGACGACGACCCACATTCGGGTGAGACAGGAGGGTCAGACTAGCTTGGGCCGCGATCAGGCCGGAAGCGGTGATTAAAAAACTTGGCTGCCCCTTACAAGGCCCCCAGACCAGATCGGCCGCCCCGGCCAAATTTGAGAAACTAAGGCCGAAGAACCAAAAAAAAGAATTTTTGGCTCGGGAAAATTTTTCTTGACATCCGGTTTAATCGCGGTTATAAAGGGTTAAGTCAATTTTTCGGCCTCAGGCCGGTTTTAATAAAATTTAATTTTTTGGGCTGATCATAATTTCTGAAGGCCCCGGACTCTGGTCCGGGGTCTTTTTTTTGGCTCAAAATTTTTCGGGGCCCTTTTGGGGCCCCCAGCGCCCGAGTTGGGATTGCGCCCATGAGTTATCTGGATTCCTCAGTTCCCCCTATCCGGGAACGTCGCCACCCCGAGACCGCCCTCGCCCACGGCGCCACCCGCTGTGGCCAGGGCCCGAAAAGAGCGGTCTGCGCCATAATGGCCCAAGCTGACCGAAGCTTCACCCAGGGCTCCATCTGCCCCCTGCTGCCAGCTCTGGGCATCATGACCAGCCTCCCCGAGACCGTGGTTCTGCTGCACGGGGCGGTGGGCTGTGGGGCTTGCGCCAATGGCAATAACGTCAACATTCGGGCGGGCCGAGCGGCCCGCGGCCAGCCCGGCCAGGACGCTCTGTGGCTGTCCACCACCTTGACTGAAATCAACGTCATCAACGGTGGGGAGGAGCGGCTGGCCGAGGCCCTGGTGGCGGCGGACCAGGCTTACCACCCCAAGGTGATCCTGGCGGTTTCGGGATGCCTGCCGGGGGTTATCGGCGATGACTTGGACGCGGTGGCCGCCCAGACCCAACCACGGGTCCAAGCCAAGATCCTGCCGGTTCACTGTGAGGGCTTCAAATCCCGCTTCATGGCCACAGCCTACGACGTGGTCTACCACGCCGTGGGCCGGGGACTTTTGCCCGACCAGTCGACCGGGCCCAAGGATCCCCTGGCGGTCAACGTCATGAACGTGGGCTCCATGGGCCTGGTGGACGAAAAGGAGCTGGCCCGGCTCTTGGGGGAATTGGGGCTCAAGGCCAATTTCTTTCCCGTCTTCGCCGACCCCGACAGCTTCGAGCTGGCCACTCGGGCCCGGGTCTCCATCAGCGTCTGCCCCACCCACGATGACTATTTCCTAGAACATTTGCGGGAGAAGTTCGGGGTTCCCTACATTATTAAGCACATGCCCATTGGTATTAAGAACACCTCCCAGTGGCTGATCAGCCTCGGCCAGGAGCTGGGTCTGGCCAAGGAAGCCCGGGCTCTGGCCAAAAAAGAGGAAGCCGAGCTGGAGCGGGCCCTGGCCGAGTTCCGCCCCCTCTTCGCCGGCCGGACCGCCTTTGTCTCGGCCGGCGAGTACCGCTCCCTGGCCACAGCCTTGCTTTTACGGGAGCTGGGTTTCAAGATCCTGGCCATCCGCTCATTTCACATTGACAGTTTCGCCGAGGTGGAGCTGGCCAAGCTCGACCAGACAGGGGATTTCATTTTAAATGTCGCCAATGTCCAGCCCTTTGAGGAAGCCAATTTGATCAAAAAACTCCAACCCGACATCTTTCTGGGCCACTGGCACGGCAACTCCACGGCCGCCCGGCTCGGCGTCCCGACCCAGGTCATTTACAACAGCGGCCACGCCTATATCGGCTATCAGGGGGTCTATGATCTGGCCCGCCGCCTGCATCGGCGTCTGAGCCACCCTGAGTTCTACGCCCGTCTGGGCCGTTACGCCCATCTCCCTTATCGACCTGGCTGGTATGAGGAGGAAGCCTTCAGTCACATCCGGGAGGCTCAGTCATGAGCGGGGCTTTTCTGGAACGGCCCCGTTGGGCCTGCTCGTTGGGCGGAGCCCTGGCCGCGGCTGGCAATCTGCCGGAGACCGTCCCCATTCTGCACGCCGGCCCGGGGTGCGCCGGCAATTTCGCCTGGGCCAACAATGGGGCGGCCGGTCTAGCCGTAACTGGGCCCTGCCTGGGCCTGAGCGTCCCGGCCACCAACATTCAGGAAAATGAGGTGATCTTTGGTGGCCTCGACCGACTCCGCGAGGAAATCCTTTCGACCTTCAAAGTCATGAGCGGGCGGCTGTACTTTGTGCTGACCGGCTGCCTGCCGGAAGTCATTGGCGATGACGTGGAGTCGCTGGTGACCGAGCTGGCCACCCGGGAAACGCCCCACAAGTCGCGCCTGGTCATGGCCAGCGTCGCCGGCTTCAAGGGCGACTCCTTTCACGGTTACGAGGAGGTTTTAAAGACCCTCATCCTGAAGGTCATCCGGCCCAGCTCCACCAAAATCCATCACCTCGTCAACGTCTGGGGCCTGCCCCCGACCCTGGATCCCTTCTGGCGCGGAAATATTGACGGCCTGGCCGAGTTGCTGGCCCTCCTGGGCGTGGAGGCCAACTTTTTCTTCGGGCCTCGGGCCACTCACCAGGCTTTAACCCAGGCTGGCCAAGCGAGCCTAAACATCGTGGTCTCCGGACTTTACGGGCTGGCGGCCGCCGAGCTCTTCAAACAAAAGCATGGAACCAAATTCATCCAGACCCCCCTGCCGCTGGGGGCGACGGCCTCGGACCGGTTTCTAACCCGGGTGGGCCGGGCCCTGAAGATCCCGGCCAGCCGAGTCAAAAAGGCCATCGCCGAGGCTGGTCAGCGACATTACTCATACCTGGAGCCGATTATTGACGTCTTCAACGACATGGAGGCCCAGCGTCATGTCCTCGTCATCGGCGACGTCAACCAGGCCCTGGCCCTCAATGACTTCTTCGCCGCCGATCTGGGCTGGGTCCCAGAGCTCACGGTCATCACCAATGAGCTCACGGTCGAGGACCAGGCCAGAGTCCGTCAATATCATCTGGATATGGGCGGCTACCCCCCAGAGCGACTGATTTTCCAGAACCAGTCCCACCTGATCGCCCAGGAAGCCAAGGCCATCTGGGGAGAGACCAAAGGCAAGTATCACAACTCCCGCCGGCCTATCTTCCTGGCCGGCTCCTCGCTGGACCGAACCCTGGCCAACGAGCTGGGGGCGACCCACCTGAGCCTCACTTACCCCATCGCCAACCGGGCCATCCTGACCCGGGGCTACGTGGGTTACGCGGGAGGGCTACGGTTAACCGAAGACGCGGTCAGCGCCCTCATCGCCGGGCGGTAAAATCATCATGGCGAAACTCCTGGCCTCGACCCTGAAACGTCTCGGCGATTGGCCGCCCTTTTGGCCCCTGGGCCAGAATCTGGCGGTTTTGGCTATCCTGCTGACCCTGGCCCTGGAAAAGGCTCTTCCCTCCAGCGGCTTGCAACCTCCGGTGGAGCGACCCTATTTTCAGTATTTTCTGTTCCTGAGCTTGGGCGTCTTCCTGCTCTGGCCCCTCACCGGGGCTCGCTCTCCGGAAAAAAAATCCAAATTCCGGGCCAAGGATAAGTTTTACGCCATGGCCTTTCTGCTGTTGGGTTCGCTAAATGTGGTCGCTGGCAAAATGGACCTTTTGCCAGCTATTTTCTTTCCCACCCCGGACCGGATTCTGGCCGTGCTGGTGGAGGATTTCAACTATCTGATCCTGGTCTGCCTGTACTCTTCAGCCAAGCTGCTGGTCACCGGCTTTTTCTCCGGGGCTCTGGCGGGCCTGATCACCGGGGTGGCCATCGGTTTTTCCAAGCCGGCCGCTTACTGGCTCAACCCCTTGATCAAAATCCTCGGGCCTATCCCGCCCACAGCCTGGATCCCCATAGTTCTGGTGGCCTTTCCGACCACCTGGGCCGGGGCGGCGTTTCTCATCGCCCTGTCAGTCTGGTTTCCCACCTCGGTCATGACCTCCAGCGGCATTTTAAACGTGCAGAACGCTTACTTTGAGGTTTCCAGCGCTCTGGGGGCCAAAAAGGTCTACCAGATTTTCCTGGTGGGCATTCCCGCGGCCATGCCCTTGATTTTCACTGGGCTTTTCAGTGGGGCCTGCGCCTCGTTTCTGACCCTCATGACCGCCGAGATGGTCGGCGTTAAAAACGGGCTCGGCTGGTACATCAACTGGCAGCGAGAGATGCTCTCCTACGCCAATGTCTACGCCGGGCTCATTGTCATCGCTATCTCCTTCTACTCCCTCATTACCCTCTTTTTCCTAGTCCGCGACCGCCTCCTGGTCTGGCAGAAAGGCATGATCAAATGGTAAGCCCGAGCGGGGAGGGCCGGGGTGGGGTCATCGCCATTAATGAGGTTTCCAAGATCTTTCCTCACCCCGATGGGACCGAGGTGCTGGCTCTGGCCAAAGCCGATCTCACGGTTGAGGCCGGGGAATTTGTCTCACTCATCGGGCCCTCCGGTTGCGGCAAATCCACCCTCTTGCGCCTCATCGCCGGACTGGAGACCCCCAGCTCCGGGACGCTGACCTTGGACGGGCGGATCATTAACGGGCCCGACGCCGAAAGGGGCCTGGTATTCCAGAACCCCTATCTCTTTCCGTGGCTCAATGTTTTCAATAACGTGGCCTTTGGCCTCAAAGCCCGCCGGGTTTACAAACAACAAAAACATTTGGTCAGCCAATACCTGGACCTGGTGGGGCTCGGCAAATTCGGGCGCGTCTATCCCCACCATCTCTCCGGTGGCATGGCTCAGCGAGCCTCCCTGGCCCGGGCCATCATCAATCAACCCCGGGTCCTCTTGCTCGACGAACCTTTGGGAGCTTTGGACGCCTTCACCCGCATGAGCATGCAAGATGAGATCCTGCGCGTCCGGGCCGAGGAAATGATCACTATGGTCATGGTCACCCATGACGTGGATGAGGCCATTTACCTCTCCGACCGGGTTGTGGTCATGACCCCCAGCCCGGGCCAGGTGGAAACCATCATCACTGTGCCTTTCGCCCGGCCCCGGGCCCGCAACACTCCGGACTTTTTAAATCTCCGGAGTCAGATTCTGGAGATCTTGAATTTCGCCGGCCACCTGGAAGAGCCGGCTTATCAGATCTGATGGTTATTTTTTTCTCTTCCTCAAGTCGCCTCAGGCGCGAACACGAAAAGGTAAAAACATGTTGAAAACCTCCCGCAAACTGGTTCTGGCTCTGGCCCTGATGGCCTTTTTAGCCGTTCCCTTCCCGGCCGAGTCCCAAGAGCTTAAAAAAATTAAAGTCGGCATCTCCGGCACCCTCTGCGAGGGCCCCACCCACATCGCCCTGGAAAAGGGCTTTTTCAAGGAAGAGGGCCTGGACGCGGAGCTTTTACGCCTGGCTCCAGGCGCCAACTTTGAGGCCATCGCCGCTGGCAGTATCGACGCCAGCTTTGGGCTACTGGCCACTCTGATCCAGCCCCTCTCCAACGGGCTCCCTATCAAGATCACCACGGGCCTGCACACCGGCTGCGACAAGATTCTCGTCAAACCCGACTCAGGGATAAAAAGCGTCGCCGATCTCAAAGGCAAGAGAATCGGGGTGCCCAGCCTCGTCTCCAGCCCCATCATGTTCGCCCGCCGGGCCTTGGCTCAGTCTGGGGTCAAGGTCGGGGACAAGGACTCGGAGGTCCAGTTTGTGGTCTTCACCAACTCCGAGCTGCCGTTGGCTTTGCAAAAAGGGGCCATCGACGCCATCTCGGCCAATGACCCGGTCGCCTCCCTGGCCGCCCGGGAAAATAAGCTGACCATCCTGCTGGACTCGGCCAAGGATAAGCCCTTCTCCGACCAGTACTGCTGCGCCGCCTTTGTCAGCGCGGCCCTGGTCGCCAAGGACCCAGACTCCGCGGCCAAGTACACCCGAGCCATGCAGAAGGCCGCCGCCTGGATTCAGAAAAATCCAGACGAGACCGCCAAGCTTCAGGTTGAAAAGAAGTACGTGGCCGGAGACCCGGAATTTAACGCCTCGGTGTTGAAGACTTTCCGCTACATCCCCTCTGTCTCCGGGGCCTACAACGCCTTTGGGATCACCGCCAATGAGCTCAAGAAAATTGGGGTGCTGGCGGCTCGAGTCGACGTGGACTCCCTCCAGAAAAACTCTTTCGCCACCCTCCCCAACGTGCCGGACACCGTGGAGTGAGACCCTGGCCGCGTATTTCGCCTAAATATAAGCCCTCGGGTCGGCTGGGGGACCAGCCTGGCCCGGGGAAGATTTGCGATCTGGGGACAGGGGAATTTTTCCAACCATTTTTTTCTTCTATGAAAAAACCTGTTTCTTTAAATTAGCGATGGTCCTGTTCACTGTTATCCTATTGGACCGCCAGGCTGAGGTCAGCGTTTTTCAACCATTGAGTTTCCAGTTTGACCAGAAAGCCAAACAACCGGGTTCGCCCTAGTTCGGGAGACCGAAGCCCTGGAGGCGGCAGAGCCAGTAATTACGGTTCTCGCTCTGATGGGGCTGGCTCATCGTCAGGACCTGATTCGTCAGGGCTTGAAACAACGGGCAGGTTACCGCCGTAAACGGAGAATCGCGAACTTGAGGTATCGGAAGCCCAGGTTTCCGAATCGGGCCAGGAAAAAGGGCTGGTTGGCCCCATCTGTTCAACATGTTGTGGACGGACAGGTCCATTTAATCAAGAAACCGCGGAAACTGGCCCCGATAGGGGAAATAGTCATAGAAACGACCAAGTTTGATACCCAGGCGATAAAGAATCTGGAGAAATCCGGGAGCGAGTATCAACAGGGGACTCGGAGGGGTTATACGTTAAGGGCGTGCCTTCTGGAAAAATATGGTTATCAACGCGTCTATTGTGGAAAAAAAGAGGGAAAGTTAGAGATTGAGCGCCTGGTCCCCAGGGCTAAAAGCGGAAGTGATCGAGTCTTGAATCTGGTTATCGCGTGTGCCTCTTTTAGTCTCCCTTGTGAACGTTTACAACAATTTAAGGCAAAGAAATCTCATTTTCTATTAACATTATTTGTTAATATATTATATTTAACTAAATAATTTTTAATAATAAATTTATCAATTACTATTATAAAAAAATCCAGCCCCATTTTCGAGAGCTGGCAGCCGGAGATGGCCCAAAATTGAGTCCAGATTATTTTCCCCCCACCCTTAAACCTTTAGCGGAAAAACTGTTATCATAACTTGGCTATGAGCTCGTCATCCTGATTTAACCGACCCCGGGAGCCTCAGCCGCCGGTCGATAACCTCCTGATCACGCTCAATCTCTGACCCCCGACCCCAGGAGTTCCGGGCATGCCCAGATTCAAGCTTCCCCCAAAACTCCCCTTCCACTCCATTGGGGTGGCCGGGCTAGGCCTCATTGGTGGCTCCCTAGCCAAGGCCTTCTCGCCCTTTGATGGCCTGGAACTCTCCGTCTTTGACCATGACCCCAAGACCATCAGCGAGGCCAGAAAGATTCGGCGTTTCCGGCGTGTGACCGCCGACCCCGAGGAATTCGCCCAGTGGCCTTTGGATCTCGCCTATCTCTGTCTGCCGGTCGCTCATAATGTGGCCATGGTCCGCCGCCTGGGCCGGCTCAAGGTCTCTTACGCCGTAACTGACTCCGGTAGCTCCAAAAACTCGACCAACGAGGCGGCCCTGGCCGAAGGCCTGAGCTTCTGCGGCGGCCACCCCATCGCCGGCAAGGAAGTGGCCGGCTTCAGTCACTCCACCGCTGACCTGATCCGGGGGTGCCTATTCATTCTGACCCCAGACAGCCGCTTCGGCCCCCGCCAGACCGAACTCCTGGCCAAGTTGAGGGCCCTGCATGAGCTGTTGGGCTGCCGGATCCAACTGATGAGCCCGGCCGAACACGACCGCCTCTACGCTCTCGTCAGCCACCTGCCCTATCTGACCGCCTCCGCCTTGGCCGGAACCGCCCAAACCTTGGGGGGAACCGAGGTTTTGCCCTTTGTGGGAACCGGTTTCAAAGACACCACCCGAGTCGGGGCCTCACCACCGGCCAAATGGGTGGAGGTAGTGATGGATAACGCCGAAAATCTGTTCGCGGATCTGGGGGCCCTGATGGATGTTTTGGCCAAAATGCGCGAAATCCTAAAAAACCACGACTATGACGGGATGATGAGCCTTTTGGAGGAAATCTCGGCTTACCGGCGACGGGTCTGAGCCTGATGGCTCAGGCCTGACCATTGGACGCCAATAAAAAACCCCAATGGGGGTGTTTTATCCGAATAATATTAATTATTCAGATTGTAATAGTAAAATATTTCAAAAAACTTGTTTAAATTTTGGTTCCTCGCGATTCACCACCAACAAGCTAATGAGAAAATTTTCCGCTAATTCAACGGTATTAAAATATTTATTTTTACTAAAATATTTACTATTATACACTATTATATAAATAAAATTAATACATAAATAACTGATAATTATTACCAAGATTGTCACCCGCTCAATATCCTCGGCGCCAGCCAAAAGGTCAAAATTTACTCTTGTCAAAAGAAATATTTAGTGGTAATTTATTTGGGCTTAGGGATTTTTCTTGACATAAACCGAGATATCGCGGACAAGCGAGTTCTTGGGGAGGACAAATACTTAGAAACAGGGCGGGATGTGGCGCAGCCTGGGTAGCGCACCTGAATGGGGTTCAGGGGGTCGCTGGTTCAAATCCAGTCATCCCGACCATTAAAATCAATTAAAATCGAGTAGTTGTCCCAAAAAACCTATTTAGTCTTCTAAAATTTCTAAGAATCTTCAAAAAAATCAGTGAAGTGACATCACCCCGCCTAGACGCAGGTGGCCGTGGCTCATTTAAAATTTGATACCTTTCGCTAAAAAACTGATTTTTATAATCATACAATAAAAAAATTGTGATTTCATGTGTTTCAAAAATTTATTCCTGAAAGAATGATTATTGGCGAGCGGGTCAAATTTTTGTTCAACTAAGAATTATTATTTATTTTCCTAATCATCGGCTAATTATATCAAAATAAAAATTTAATATTAATAGTTAGTCTATATCTTTTTTTTAGTCTATTAATTTTTTTTATACCCAGAGGTTAAAACCAATGAAATTATTACCTGTTGGCGTGGCTGATTTTCAAACAATGAGAAAAAGAGACTATATTTATGTTGATAAGACTGAAATTATCTATAAATTATTTCAAACCGACTCGCCATATTTTCTCTCCAGGCCCCGCCGTTTTGGAAAATCTCTTTTAGTCAGCGCTCTTGAGGCCATTCTAATGGGCCAGAGAGAACTATTCAAAGGGCTGTGGATCGACCAGTCCGATTATGACTGGCAACCTTATCCGGTCATTCATTTGAGTCTGTCCGCCGTCAGGACTGACAG
>JAISMU010000067.1 GCA_031276635.1 Deltaproteobacteria bacterium
CCAGGCAGACCACTTTGGAGCCAATAGTCGCTAAAGGAATTAAAATAAAACAACTTGAGAATGGAATAGGGATTAAGGACCCTGGTCTCGTCACCCCAGTTGTAGCCGTCATACCAACGGAAAATTTTCGCCCGCAAATCTTCCTGAGTGTCAGTGGATTTCATCTGACCAATTTTTTTGAACCTCGCCAAGCTCGATTCTAACCGGTCGGAGAAAAGAAAATCGAACTCTTCCAGGGTAAAACCGCACAGGCCGGCGAATCTGGGGTCCATTGAGATGTCAATGAGATGGTTGGGCCCCGAGTCCATGGAGGTCAGGGCGTACCTGGTTATGCCGGTGACCAGGGTAAAGCCGACACGAGGAGATACCTTTAAGTCTTTCAAAATGGCGAATAAGTCGCGCAGGATATTCGCGTTGGCCGTGGCGATCTCCAGGTTGTCCATGTTCCTGGTCACCGGGGCGTCATACTCATCAATGAGCACCGCTATCTCAGATTCGGCCTCTTCGCTGAGAGCCAGAATCAATTTTTCAAAATAGGAGCCAGGAGTGGACGCTTCAATTTCTATTTGACGCGGTTTGGGCGATAAACTTGAGCCTATCGATAAGATTTTGTTGGAAAAGCTCGGGGCTACCCGACTCCAGCGAGAGGCTCAAACTCAGGACCGGGCGCTTGGGAAAGGCGTAATCAGACTGGTCAATCCAAAGCCCTTGAAAACGCTCGCGATTGCCAGTAAAAAGCTCCTCAAATGTGCATATCAAAAGAGTTTTGCCGAAACGACGGGGCCGAAATAAAAAATAGTTTCTCGTCTCGCTTTTGACCAGATCATAAATATATCTGGTCTTATCCGCGTATAAAAGATTTCGATCTATAATTCGCGTGAATTCCTGAATATCAAGAGGTAACTCTTTCAGAGTCATTAAGCCCATCCTGTCAGCCCACTAGCCATTTTGAGGGTCTCGTCTATGGTGGGCCGGCTGGAGCGGTCCATGTTAAAATAAAAAAAAACCTGGAGAGAGACTAAACTAATTATGCCACCTCAGTCAATTTTTTACGATAATTTTAATTTTTTCTCATTATCTAATTTGGGTTGATTCCTGGCTTAAATTAAGAACCGCCGGCGGATGACTGGCTTAATTTTTTTCTTGACAACCTTATGTCCTGGACTTAAAATTATAACGATTTCAGGCGCCATTGCGGCTTAATAGGGAACACCTGTTCTATTCAGGGACGAGCCCATCGCTGTGATTCCACCCCAGATTGGGGCGCGCTCAGGCCACTGCCCAGCCAGGCGGGAAGGCCCGCTTAAAGGATAAGTCAGAAGACCTGCCTGTTGTCCATAACTTTTTGGCTTGGGGAGAAGCCAAGGGGTGTTTTTGTGTCCTGTTCCAGGATAATGGGCGTCCCGGAATACCGTTTTTAGGGTATTTCGGGGTTTTTTATTTTATAACCCCAAATCTCTCTAAATTTTAATCTCAAACAATTAAATAATTCATTTTGGAGCAATCAATGGGCTCTTTTTCCATAAAAGGCATGTTTTTGGACGCGGATCCAGTCGTTCAAGGTGTCATGGTCTTGCTTTTCCTGGCCTCCCTGGCCTCCTGGGTGGTCATTTTGGCCAAAACCGCCCTTTTAAGGAAGGTCAGCCGGATAGTGTGGCTCTTCAAAAAAGTGGCCAACAATATTGATGATGAGATTAACCCTGAGGACTTCCCTGATTTCACAGTCAAGATTGTCTCCGCCGGAATCAAGGAAGGAAAGGACAAGGTCGGGGATGAGCCCAGGTCCGACTACCGAGAGCGAGTGGAAAGATCCATGCGTGTCATTCTCTCTGGCCAGCTGGACCGCCTGGAGTCCGGGGTGCCTCTCCTGGCCACGGTCGGCTCCACCAGCCCCTTTGTTGGGCTGTTCGGCACGGTCTGGGGCATCATGCACAGTTTTATCGGCATCGCCGCCTCGGGCGAGACTACCTTGGCGGTGGTGGCCCCGGGGATCGCGGAAGCCCTCTTCGCCACGGCCATGGGCCTGGTCGCGGCCATCCCGGCGGTTATCGCCTTCAACAAGATCAACACGACCACGAAAAAAATGACCAAAGAGGCTTTGACCGCCATCGGCTTGGTTGGTAACAATCTGGCCCGACTGGCCTATTCTGGTCAAAAACCGACTTTATCCCCAGCCCAACCCAAATAAAAGGTCGCGACAATGGAACAGACCAAAGAATTGATTCACGGCAGCGGCGATGTCGGAACCATCTCTGACATAAACGTCACCCCATTCATTGATGTCATGCTGGTGCTTTTGATAATTTTCATGGTCACCGCCCCTCTCATGATGGGTGGGGTCAAGATCAACCTTCCCAAAACCAGCGGCAACCCCATGCCCAGGCCTCAGAATCCCATCATTGTCAGCCTCGACGCCGAGAGCCGAGTCTTTGTGGACAAGGAAGAGGTCACGACCGCTGGCCGCCCGGATTTTTTTCGAAAAATGGCCCTGGAGTCCGAGTCTGGGGAAGTTTTCGTCCGCGGCGATGGGGAAGTCAAATACTCTCGGATGATGGACCTGATGTCTGAGTTGGGTCAAGCCGGTTTCGCCAGGGTTACCTTGGTAACCAGTGTCCAACCCACCAACGTCCCAGCCCCGACCGAGGCCACTGGCTCGAGCCCAACCGGGAACGCCCCAGCCGCCGAGGCCGCGACTCCGGTCGCTTCGCCAGTCACCACCCCGCCGCCAGCGCCCCCGGAAACTCCAACCCAGGCCGCCAATTAAGAGAGTCTGGCCCCGTTTGGCAACAGTCAACCGGGGCCAAAGGGCTCTTCGCTCTAAGTCAGCCGCTCCCTGGCCAGCCTCCGGACCAGGGAAGCTGGGAAAAACGCGCCGCGCCAATGGGCGCGTTTTTTTTCCTGAGCTTTTTCAAATTTCATTTTTTCTGGGAACTTTTGGTCAGATAACGAGGAGTTAGGCTTTAGCGGCCTAATTTATAAAAACAAAAAGAGCGGAAGAACAAAGCCAGGGTAGCCCCAGGCCTGGGGGCCACCCTGGTTTTTTGATCAGCAGGTGCTGTAGCCGCAGTTGTCACATTTGCGACAGGAGCCTTCTCGAGTGAGGGTCAGCTGATGGCACTCGGGGCACAAATCCTTGGAGCTCGTCTCATGGTTGCCTGATTTTTCCAGGCCCTTGGTTAAGAAGTTTTTTCTCATGATCATCAGTTTGCCAATGGCTTGCGGGAGACTGTTGCCGACCACTGGAGACTGGCTCATCTTGGTCTTGATGACGACCCTTTGATCCATATTGACCTTCAAAAGGACCTTAACGAGAGAATCAAAGAGAGACGGGCAACGCCTTAACGCGACTGACAGAATCATCCCGAAAGCGGTAAAAATAGCGTTGATGTCCGCCCCCACGTCCCCAGCCATCACAAAGACCTCCCGAATATTGCTCTGGGGATCATTGGATAAGGTAACATGGGCGCTCAAACTGTCGCTTTTGGCGGTAAAGGTTCTCGACTCCCGGTCATCGCCGATGTCCGCGTCCTCATATTCCGCGGAGGGGCCGCTGGCTGAGATTATCCCCTCCAGGGAAGTGTCCCGATAGACTGTAAAGCCTTTGAGGCGCAGATCCCGGCTGTCGGCGATGAGTTTCTCAATCTCCTCAACTGTGGTGGAGGCCGGGAGGTTGACGGTTTTGGAGACCCCCGTGTGATTGTGCCTCTGGAAGGCGGCCAACATCCTCAACTGCTCCTGGGGAGAGAGTCGCAAAGCGGTCTGGGCCTTGGCCCTTTCCAGAAACTCCGGGTTATCCAGGAACAGGTCGGCCAACTCCATCGGCTTCAAGGTGAAATTAACCCAACCTTTTTTGCTGTCGCGGACCCGGCGATCCACCGAGATATCGAAAAAAGGCTCTATACCAGTGTCAATGTTCCTCAGGAAAGCCGACACGCTCCCGGTAGGGGCCTGGCTCGTGGTCAGGCAGTTGTAAAACCCGCCCTTGTCTTCCACCAGTTGAGTCAGTTGAGCCAGAATGTCCTTAACTTTCGGCGTCTGGCCGGCCTCCTCCAGGGTCTGGCCTAACTCCTCCAGGTGGACGCGCCAGTAAGGGGCGTTCTCGTAAGCGTGGCCGGTCAGTTTGGTCATCTCAGCGGAAAAAGTCAGAGTGCCCAGAGTCAGGGCCGCCTGGGTCTGCCGAGCGAAATCCGCCGCCGCCGGGGACCCATAGGGCTCCACCCCCCAGAAAGCCAGAAGAAGAGCCGTGTGGAACCCGGAAAGGCCCACGCCAACTGGCTTTTTCTCCTGGGTTTTCTGCCGGATCTCCTCCAAGGGATAGCCCTCGTCAAACCCCAGAATGAGATTACCCAAAAGGCAAGCCAAAGAGGCGGCCCGGGACAGATGATTCCAGAACTCCTCTTTAAAGCGAACTGGCCAGGATTTATCCTGCGGTTTGAGCCCCGCGGCCACCAAGCTCTCATAAGACCTTCGGGCGAGCCGGGCGGCGTTGACGGTAACAAGGTTGCAGGCCGTCCCGGCTGAGGCCAGGTACTCGCCGCAGGGATTGGAGAAGCGAGGCTCATCCTCGGCCCGCAGAGGGGAATATTTGAGCATGTTATCGACAAACAACAGCCCCGGATCCCCGGTGGCCCACATGTTGTTGGCGATGAGGTTAATGAGTTCGGGCCGCTCCCAGAATTCTCCGAAAACGTTCACCGAAATGTTCATGTTGGAAAGATGCGGGCTCTGGGCTGGCCTTTCCTCTGGGGGCAGAGTCTGGATGAAGCGGTTGAGCTTGGAGTTGAAATTCTTGGCCTCAATGAAATCACGGATATCCTGGTGGTTCCAATCCATCTGCACCAAGAGGGCCCCCCGCCGCCGACCGCCCTGATTGGTAGTCCCGGTGACAGCGTCAAAGTCCTGCAGAAAACCGACCGGGCCCGAGGCGATCCCTTGACCGGCGTCCACCGGGCTGCCTTTAGGTCTCAAGCGAGAGACATCAATCCCCGCCCCGCCGCCAGCCATGTAGATTTGCCGCATCTTCTGGCGGGTGGTCTCGATTTCCAGGAGGCTATCGCCGACCCACCCCAAGGGATAACAGGAGAAATAGCCCGGCCTCCGGGTATGGGGATTGCCAAAGGACATCAACATGGGCGAGGCCGGGATGATTAACCTCTCCCGCAGAGCCTCGGCCAAGGCGGCCAAGTCAGTGGGGGAAGCCAGAAAACTCTTGGCCTCAACCAGCTTGGGAATAATCCGCTCGGTAATGATGTCCTGGTAATTATCCTCCTGGCTTTCCCCGGTCTTTGGGTCCCGGACCGCGTAGCGGGTGGAGGTCAGGTACTCATCAAGAGTTCGCCAGGCTCTTTCGACTTCCAAGACCTGGGGGTTGGGTTGAGGATTGGCGGACAATAGAAAATCTCCTATATTTATATTATAGTTGGCGTCAAACGCCAAAACCACTGTCGAAAATCCCTCAAAACCTGGGGCGGACATCCAGTAGGATAGCGAATAAGGCCCTAGTTAGAAAGAAATAAGGATAATTAAAGATAAAAGCACTACAAATAAATATTGAAAATAAAAATAGCCTTAAAACCGACTCGGTCGCGCCAGCTGAAAAAAATTCCTCCACCTGTAAAAACACGCGAACGAGGTCAGCAGCTTCAAAGGCAAAAAAAAGGGGGCTACCCCTAAATCAAAAGGCCTTATTTATTAAAATATCAAGATGTAGTATAGCCCCCTTTTTTTCCGCCGTCAAAGTAATTTTAAAAGCCGGAAAATTTAATCGCCTCCTGCTGACAGGTTATAAGGCATTTACAAAAAATTTTTAAATAATCTTCTTTTACGATATTAATAATACTAACATTAAAAAATTTTTTATATTTTATATAATATTGTAATTATTTGTTAAAATTTAACTAATATATAAAACAATTATATATTAACTAAAATTATATATAATTATCGAAATAATACTAAAATATTATTATTAAATAATATGAAAATTGTATATTATTAAAATTAATTTACAAAGTAATATTTGATAATTTAACATGAAATAGCCCTTAAAAATCTAATGGCAGCTTATATTAGAACCTATTGTACTTAAAAACGAATGGGGGCGAGTGTTTAAGCTTAGAATCTGGGGCAGTAGTTTTTGAAACAAAGAACAATGGTATTTTAAACGAAGTTAATCAAAATATTTATTTTTCTTAAATAAAGTATTTAATTATTATAAATCATATAATATAAAATATTAAAAAAATAAAATTTTTATCTTGAAATTTATTGTTTTCTTTATTATTCTAATAAATATTCTAACCAAAAAAAATTATTTCCATAATTTAAATTTTGACCATCTTGAAATCACAAATTTTATTT
>JAISMU010000105.1 GCA_031276635.1 Deltaproteobacteria bacterium
AACTCTTCCTTAAAGGCCTTCAAATCCACGTTGAAGGCCTCCACGTTCTCAAGACTCTCCAGGGTCTCCCGAGTAAAAAAGCCATTGGTGACCCACAAGGACGGCAACCCCCTGGTCTGGGCCAACTCGGCCAGGTCCTGGGCGTACTCAAAAAAAACCGTGGGCTCGTTGTAGGTGTAGGCCAAAGAGGAGGCCCCCTCGGAGGCGGCCTCCGAGACCAGGACCTCAATCAGCTTCGGGGGAACCCGACCAGTCCCCGGCCAGTTGGCTGGAACCTGGCTCAAGCTGTGGTTCTGGCAGCCCAGGCAGGTAAAGTTGCACCCCGGCGTCCCGATGGAAAAGGTCTGGCTGCCTGGCCAGAAGTGGTAGAAAGGCTTTTTCTCCACCGGATCGAGAGCGATGGCCCCAGAGTAGCCATAGTTAAGCGTCCAAACCTGGTCATCGGCGAAAACGCGCACCCCACAACGGCCCCTTCGAGACGCTGACAAGCGACACTGAAACGGGCACAAAAGGCACTTGGCACCCTGGCCATCTTTTTCCCATTGCCGGGCGGGGATTCTATCCATGCTTAAACGCGACTATTAAAGCGCCCCAAACTCTGGGCGGAAAAACTCGCTCGGAGAAGCGAGTCATTCTACATATTTTTCCCGCCTACCCGAGGCCAGGCGGGCGCTCCCGGCTCTCAACCCATGGCTGAAAGTTTGAGCGTATCTCCAGTTGGTTAAAAAAACGGCCAAATAAGCCCTCAACCCCTCTGGGCCTGAGGCTACCCCAAACTACCAGGAGTTGTCGCCCCCAACCCGCCTCGGCCTCACTCAACGGGCCCTGGCCTAAAACTCATTAAATAATACCAACCCTATCTTCTGAGCCAGGTCGTCCATGATCCAGGACAAGGCCTCGGCCTCCTGCGTCTCCACCTGGCCCTGGGTCCGACCGACCAGATAAGTGCGGCTGGAGGAGAATTTCAGGCGGTTGACCAGCGGGGCCCCATCTTTGTCTGGCCCGGGCCGGGTCAGGGTAACGTCCACAGTCACCGAAACGTTGCGGCTGGAGGAGGCTTCCGGGGTCTCGTCGTCATGGCTGCGAATAATATCCCAAGAACCGCTGCCAACCACCACCCGGGTAATGCTCATCTTGAGGGTTGAGTCCGCCCCCTGACTGTCAATCACCAGCCCCGGGGTGCCGGACAGGCGCTCAATGACGGCCCGGGTCAGGTCTGGCCCCAGGTGGCCATAACGGCTATTGTTGTCAGCCACCGGAATGGAGAGGGTCAGAGCCCGGGTCAGGCGATAAGGCGTGGGCCCCAGACTGTAACCGCAGCCAGCCAGGCTAAGGCATAAAACGATCGCAAAGGCTAGGCTCCCCAAAAAAGCCAGGCCGAGGGGACGTGGGTTGGTCATGGTTTTTTGGTCGACTCTGGGGCCTGGGGCCCGGGCTGGCTCTTAGGCAGCTCGCTCAACAGCCGGTCCAAAACCCCGTTAATGAATGCGGTGGAGTCCGCGTCCCCGTAATTCTTGGCGATTTCTAAAACCTCGTTCAGGCTCACTTTGGGAGGGATGTCCCGCCGAAAGCGCATCTCATAAAAAGCCAGCCGGATCAGGGCCAGATCCACCTGGGCCATCCGGTCCAGGCGCCAGTTGTCCGCGGCCTGAGCGATGGCCGCGTCCAGCTCCACCAAATGCGCGGCGGTCCCGAAAAACAACTCCCTGGCCAGGGGCCAGGAGGAATCGAAAGTCTCGGCGGTCAGGCCCAGGTCATTTTCCTGGTCCTGTCGCGGATCAAAGCTCTGCCGATAGAACAGGGCCGACTCTTCCGGGGTCTGACGCCCGGCCTCCAACTGGAACAGCAGCTGCAGGGCTATCTCCCGGGACAAGCGCCGCCCCTGGGCCCGTGGGCTCAACTTTAACCCTCTCTGACCAGCCGCAGCAGGGAGACCATTTCCATGGCCGTGACCATGGCCTCAAACCCTTTGTTACCGCCCTTGACCCCGGCCCGATCCACCGCCTGCTCAATGGTGTCGCAAGTCAGAACCCCAAAACTGACCGGAACATTATACGAAAGGGCCACCTGAGCCAGGCCTTTGGTCACCTCGGCGGCCACGTACTCAAAGTGGGGGGTCTGGCCCCGAATGACCGCCCCCAGAGCCACCACCGCCGCGAAACGCCCGGATTTGGCGACTTCCTGGGCCAAAAGCGGCAGCTCAAACGAGCCTGGAGCCTTGATAACCGTTATGAGCTCCTCCGCCCCGCCGTGCCGGAGGAAGGCGTCCTTGGCCCCCTCCAGCAGCCGCTCGGTGATAAAGCCATTAAAACGGCTGACCAGCGTGGCCACCTTTAAATCCTTGGCCGTTAACTGGCCCTCAATCACCTTGATCATGGTCTCTCCGCCCCACCCTCAGAGTCTAACCCCGCCGGGCCTTGGACCCACCCAGGAGGTGGCCCATGCGCCGACATTTGGTTTCCAGATAATGTTTGTTTTCCGGTCGATCCTGGACCACCAGGGGCACCCGCTCCACCACCTCCAGCCCGTAACCCTCCAGAGCGACCATTTTGGCCGGGTTATTGGTCATCAGGCGCATCTTGGTGATCCCCAGGTCCCGGAGGATCTGGGCTCCGAGCCCGTAATCGCGTAGGTCATCGGCGAACCCCAGGGCCAGGTTGGCCTCCACTGTGTCCAAACCCTCGTCCTGAAGCGCATAGGCCTTGATCTTATTCACCAGGCCAATCCCCCGGCCCTCCTGGGGCACGTACAAAAGAACCCCGCGCTCCGCCTCGGCGATCTTCTTGAGGGACGCGCTCAACTGGTCGCCGCAGTCGCAGCGCCGGGAGCCCAAAGCGTCCCCGGTCAGACACTGGGAGTGAACTCGGGTCAGAACCGGCTCCGGGCTGGTCAGGTCCCCTAGGCTCATGGCCAGATACTCCGAGCCATCGACCGTGGCCCGGTAGGCGTACAGGTCAAACACGGCCAGGTCGGTGGGCAGCTTGGTCCGGGCCATGAGCTCGACCAGTTTTTCGTGGCCCAGACGGTAAGCCACCAGATCGGCCACAGTGATGATTTTGACGTCATGCTCCTGGGCAAAGATCTCCAGGTCCGGTCGCCGGGCCATAGTCCCGTCTTTATTGAGAATCTCACAGAGAACCCCGGCTGGCCGCAAGCCAGCCAGCCGGGCCAGGTCCACCGCCCCCTCGGTCTGGCCAGCCCGGACCAGAACCCCGCCAGGCTTGGCCCGCAGCGGAAAAATGTGCCCAGGGGAAACCAGATCCCCAGGGCCAGCTCCAGGTTTGACCGCCGTTAATATAGTGGTGGCCCGGTCGGCGGCCGAGATACCCGTGGTCACCCCGACCCGGGCCTCTATGGAAATAGTGAAGGCGGTCCCAAAGGGCGAGGTGTTGTCCAAGGTCATGGGAGCCAGCCCCAAAGACTCGATCAACTCAGCGGACAAAGCCAGGCAGACCAGACCCCGGCAGTGAGTAACCATGAAGTTGATGGCCTCGGTGGTCACGTGCTCGGCGGCCAAAATCAGGTCGCCCTCATTTTCCCGGTTTTCGTCATCCACCAGGATGACCGCCCGCCCGGCCCGGAAATCAACCATAGCCTCTTCAATAGTGGCAAAAGGCATAAATATCACAATCCTCAAAAAACGTAAAAAAAATCCCCCGCGGCCCAGAGCGACCCCAGAAAACCCAGTTTTGCCAATATACCACTAGGGCCCCGATTGTCAATCAAAGAGCCGGCCCGCCAAAAATTTTAAATTTGACCAGAGCCCTAAGAGGCCTAGTCTGAGCCTGGGTCATCGGTTCCCTCGACGTTACTTCAATTTCAAGAAAGAGCAAAAGATTTCAGCAGTTCTAATTTTGGCCACGGAGAAAAAAAATATCCGAAAAATGGACGCTATAAAAAAATATTACTTTTATTAATTATTAATATAAAGATAAAAATTAATATCTCTTAATTATTTATATAAATATGTTTTTAAATCTTATGGTTAAAACAATATATATTACTATTCAATATAATAATTAAATATAACCAGTTAATTAACAAAAAAAATATAAAAATATTAAGTAAAAAATTAAAATATAAAGCGTTTAATTAATAACTATATAGAATATTTAAAGCATAATAATTCATTTAGACTTATAAACTCCTATCATAAATTATTAATATTTATTGTCGATGGGATAAAAATATTATCCCGAGTCTTCATATTTATACTCATATTTATTTTCATATATGAATAATAGAATATTATTAAAATGGTTAAACATAATATATTTACTTAAAACATTTATATGGTTAATAAAATATTTTTTAAAAGAAAATTTTGATACAATTTTTTTATAAAGATCGCTAGTTAATGCTGCCGCAGTATTCGTTAAAAATGATAAAACAATAAAAATAGCTAATACATTTTATACCGTTTCTTTACTATGCCAATAATTATGCTCATAATTATAACCTCTATTTTTAAAGTATTGAATAAATTTTTTAAATTCCATCTAGTTCTACTATAATTGATAATTTCAACTACATTAGATTCATTAGGTCAATATCAGTTACAAAAGCAAATCTTTTATTTTTCAATTAAATCTTTATACGTCTTATTTTTTGACCTACTATTGAGTTTTTTCTAATTATTCAATCTGATCTGTTGACAAAATTAGTGTTTTAATAAACTAAACATAGTTAACAATAGTAGTGTTATTATTATTTTTATATAAATATAAGGTATTAAATGGTATTCACATTTTATTTTCATGTTTTTATCTTTTTTATATTAGTTAAAAAATCTAAATTAGCAATATTAACACAACTTAATATATTTTTATGGCATTATTCGTTATAAGTACCAATAAAATTAACATCAGGATAATCATTAATAAGTTTCATTAATGGATCATTTGAATAAATAGTATAAACTATATTATAGATTTATAATCTTTAATATTATAAAATATATGTGGTAAATAACGTTTAAAATCTTTATATTCTATATCTTGTTTTCCGTTTAAACTTTCCTGCTTCGTAACAAAAGTTTGAGGTAAATGTAATATTTCTCTTGTTTTATGTGAATAAATAACACTGCCAAGCATTATATGATTATTTATTTATAATTATTTTTTCATGAAATTTTTTAGAACAATTATTACAATAAATTTTTAATGAATTAAAATAATCAACTCTGTCAACAGCAATTAAATAACGACCATCAAATACAGTGAATGAATCTAATTTTTTATTTTGTTAATATCATTAATAATATTAAAATAAACATCATAAAAGTGACTAGGATTTATACCATCAAGTATATTTCAAACATATTATCCGTAGGGATTTTAGTTCCATTAAAAAGGGTTGAAAAATTTGATTTGTGTTTTTGTACCTCTATTTGTCTTTGAAAAGCTAACCAGGAGGGTGATTGAAAGAAGAAAACGCTAAAACCACTCATGACTATATCTTCAATGGGGTAAGTAATATTATTCCCGGTCCTCTTATCAGGGACCGAGCTAGCAGAGTCTCGAAGGACATTTATATAATGATCTATGTTCCTCATGCCTAGTCATTATATACGATTTATTTTCTTTGTCAACAAGAAAATTATATTAACCTCGCAAAAAAATTTTTTCGATTTTAGACAGCAATTTTATTGTATATAAATAAATTACTTGCTTATTCAGTAATTATCTAAAAAAATAAACTATAATTAATGCTGCGGGGCCAAACTGACTGTTGGGCTATGGCCAAAATTAGAATTGCTGAAAATATTTTAGTCTGTTCTGTGATAGAAAAAATATTATAACTAAGTAATAAATATATAAAATTTAATAACTTATTTTATTTAAAATATAATTAAGTTTTATGCTATTTACATGCCTGAACGCCAAAGACTCTTCGCGACTGGCGAGCTAACAAAAACTAAACTGGGGAGGAGGGTCTGGCGACCGGGGCGCGAGCCGGAATTGCCATCGCCCGAGTTTTAAGAGGCCATGAGTGGCGGCTCCAGGACTTGGCTCCAAAGAAATAAGTGCCCCCAGGCTTAACTGGCGATTTCCCGCCAGGAAGTTTGGCGAGCCAGACGGCGTCAACCGCTGATCTCCTGATTTGATCAATATTTTAGGGAAACTATTAAACGCGCCAACTAAAACTGGTAGTTTTAATTCACCAAATCTATGACCGCAAAATCATCCAAACGTTTTAGATTTCTTCAACAGATTTCTGGTTAATTAAAATAATAAATATCCAACTTGACTTTTTCAGAGTTAGCGACCGCCTAAAAGGAAAAAAAAGATGGCTTCTTCCAGCTCAATTGGCTTGTCAGTCTTTAAGCGCGTCTGACTCAGGTGAATTAAGGGACTTTGAGCCAACTAGAAATCCGAGAAAGCGAACATAACTCCTCAGCGTCGAGGCTGATAAAATGGACGCCTTCGCGAAAACCTGGATTTTTAAAATCCTATACTAAATAAAAATTAGTAATGTCAAGATATTATAAATTTATTTTTTAGTATCATTTTATATCCATCTCTAATAACAATGCACTGTCAGTAACCTTCAGAACAAGATTGAAATGACAATTTTAGCTACTTTAAGCCCGGGCCAAAGAGTGCCTTGACTTGAGAGCCCACCCCGAAGATAGCCAGCCCCAGGTCGATAAACCTTTTCGCCTCCAGCTTAAACGGGCCATGGTAGTCCTTCGCGGCTATATCTTTTAAAGCTTTTTGAGCGGCTTGGCTCAAGAGGCTCTCAACTCGCTCAGGATCCCAATTTGATCTGGAGGCGGCCTTTAATAAAGCCTCTTTAATTTTTTTCTGGGGCACGTTCTCTCTGGCGGCCAAGGCCAGAGCTTGATTGAGGTCAGTCTTTGGGAAAGATTCTTTGAAAGCCCGAGCTAATAGACTATTTTTTTTAACTTCAGTAGCTTCTTTATTACCTAAACTAGATAAAATTTTACTAATCTCTTCAAATTTAAACATCTTTTTGGCCATCTCTGCCAGGCTCTCCTCCAACATCGCCATAGGCAACGATGTTATGGCGAGGAAACTCAAAACCTCGTCTTCTTCCACCTTGGTGAGATTACGGCGAGTTGGGCAATATTTTAACTCAATGATGACAAAGACCTGGCCTGGCAACTCGACGACCAAATCCGACCGGCCCAGGGAACCAGAGGTCTCGCTTCTAACATTGAACCCCATGCCCAAAAGGATCAGCTGGATAAATGAGTGAAAAATCTTCTCGCCCTTTGGCCGCTGATGGAAAGTTATGTTGGTAAATAAATCGCTAAACATAGAGCTGATTTTTTCGGCTTTGCCTCCCAAAAAATACTTTTTGAGGAGCTTGCCCTTACTTTCCAGCTCATCAGGCGATTCCAAGTCTAAAATAATGCTGAAACAATCAGCGTAGTACTCAGATTCGACCTCAGTATTAGGAAATCGAAGAGAATAAGAATTAACAATAGTTTTTTTATTATTAATTTTATTTATTTTAGTAACTTTTTTGACTTTATCCACAGTCAGGTACCCGCTGTGAAAGAGAACCGGGGCGGCCGTGAGTTTAGTCAGGTCAGTTTTGCGCAATTCCGTTTCCAGGTTTGATTTCAGCTTGGGCTCAAGAAAATCTAGGGGCCTTTTCTTAATCAAGGAGGTCAAATGACCAGGGCGACCGCTTCGAATCCAATAGCAATCAAAGGAGTTATTTTGAAAAAATTTGAGAATGGAAAATGGGTTGAGGACCCTGGTCTCGCCACCCCAGTTGTAGCCGTCATACAAATTGAATATTTCCGCTCGCAATTCTTCCAGACTGTCGCCGGATTCCATTTCGCCAGAGTTTTTAAGGTTAGCCAAGGTCAATTCCAACCGGTCGGCGAAAAGAGAATCAAATTCTTCCAGCGTAAAACCGCACAGGCCGGCGTATCTGGGGTCCAGCGAGATGTCATTGAGGTGGTTGGGCCCCGAGTCCATGGAAGTCAAAGCGTACCTGGTTATGCCGGTAACAAAA
>JAISMU010000146.1 GCA_031276635.1 Deltaproteobacteria bacterium
TTGTCAAGATTTTTTTTAGCTTTTATTTAAACATTAAATTTTGAATAAATATATCTATTATTTTATTTAAGGATATAATTTAATATAAAAAATTTTTCCCACCCTTTGTGGTGGAAAAAAAACAGGGAAACCAGGATAATCTGTTTATAACGAATTTTGGGCAAAATTTCAAGGTAAGTAATCTGTAGTTCTCAAATTTTTTTGGTCATAAAATTTGGATGTACTCGCCACAATCCGGCGATAAGAAAATTAGATTTAAAAATATAGTTTTTATGCTAAAATAATAATCAATGATCTTCCAGAATATTCATGATATCTTTGCGAAAAATTTTTTTAAAAAAACATTATTAGATAACATCTTGTAATATATTTAGTCAGAGATAAAAATATCTAACTAAATTTTAACGAGCGAGTTAGATTTTATACATTTTCATATTTTCAATTAATTTATCAATATCTCGAACTGTTTCTAAATTTTCAATTTCAATAACATCTAATGATTTAATTTTTGCTGTTTCAAGTTGTAATTTATCAATTTTTAAAAGGATCATATCGATAAAATCGATTGAATTATCTACGTATTTGATATAATCTTTGAAAATTTCCATACGTTCAATATAATTTTTTGACATAGAAGTAGTATTTCGTAAAATTTGCTCATACTCATCTTCATCAAATGAATGTAAGCGTAACATAACGTCATTAAGATTCTTCACAAGAGAATTTTCAATATTATCGATTATTGAAGAAAATTTTATATATGTAAGTTCTGTCCTGTCTAATGTAGATAACAGAGTTTTATCTAATAATTCTTTTTTCTTGATAAATTTTTTACAATAATTTATTATAGTTATTATTTTATTCTTAAAGGTATTTCCATTAGCCTCAATATAATCGTTAAATAGCTGTATATATTGAGGAATAGTCATAATGGTATTTCCGTCATATATTTTTAGCTGTTTTTTAGGTTTTTTATAGAAAATGATACGGTAAGTAAGGTATAAATAAACGATGAGGCCCCCGAAGAAGAAGATCTTGAAGCCCGGACGAAAGTGAAAAAATACAACTGGGATAGAGACGAAGGCCGTCGCGTTCAGGAGGACAAGGCGGAAAATTTTTCTTAAAATAATTGAGAACATAATATTCGTCTCTGGTGGTCAGCCGCTGGCGACCTTGGCCGCCTGAACGGCGTCCCAGCCTGAAAAGTCCAAATAGCGAGAGAGGCCTCAAGCCAGCGTTCCCAGCCCTGCCGCCAGGGGAAATATCCCCGATTCCTGGCGAATTAGAGGCCAGCCCCCAAAACTTAATGAGTCGAATTCTAGCGCCAACCCCTAATGTTGTCAAAATTCCAAAAAATAGCCACCATCTGGCCCAATTGAGTCTCTTAACCGGACCGCGTTCTGACAGCTGGATACGAGATAACTAATTATTTATAAAGTTTCATTGTTTTGACTAAAGAGTCAATTTCTTTAAGTAACTCATTTTTCTCAATATCTTCATAATCTAAAGATGATAATTTAGAAATTTCCAACTGTAATTGGTCCATTTTAATTAAGATTTCATCTAGAAAATCTCCAGAGGATTTCAAAAACTCCTTATATTCGTCAAAAATCTTCTGCCGTTTTTCCAGATTATCGCCCGGGGAGTGCTTTTGGCGGAAAATGTCCTCATACTCGGCCGCGTCAAAGGAGTTTAAGCGGATTAAAATGTTATTAGCGGTGACGGCGAAGGAACTGGCCACCCCATTCAGGATAGCGGTAATTTTCATGTAGCTTAATTCATTTTTATTAAAATAATTTTGAATTGAATTACGGATAATTTCATTTTTTTTATTAAATTTTTCACATAATGTTATAATATTTAATATGTCTTTTTTGAAAGTATATGTATTGTTTTTAAGGTATTCTGTTAATAATTGGATATATCGAGGAATTGACTCAATTGTTTGACCGTCAAAACTAGGTTTGGCGTAACGCTCTTTCCTGAATAAAATAATGTAACTCAAATAAAAATTTATAATTAATATAATAGAAAATATTGAGTAGATTGTAATATTTATAAAAATCGTGTTTCCAATAAAATGTTGGATAATATTCCTTAAGTTGTAAGCTAATATCAAGCCAATAACAGCGCTTAAGTTAACTAAGGCCAGTTTCCAGATCATTTGGCCGCCTTTATATAAATAGAGCCCAGGCCCGCGGTCCGCCTTTGACTCAGGCCAGGTTGGTCAGGGACCCGGCTCGTTGTCGGGCTCCAGGCTGGAGGGGTTAGCCTGGGGGCTGAGGGCTGGGCCTTTTTTTTCCCAGGCCTCAGCCTCGTCCAGGATGGATTGCTCGTCAGCCGTCAACTCGGCCAGCCAAGCCCCCGGGGACCAGTCCCAGACCGGGACGCTCAAGGGCGGTCGGCGGTAGAGGTTAATGACGCAGTAACCCTCGTGGATGGCTGAGCCACGGAGCGCGAAACCGGCTTTGAAGCCGTTTTTCATGACCCAGGCCGACTGAGCCCCGGCGGCCATGCCGGCCACAATGAGTCGCCCCAGGTCGGCCTTCAGCCAGGCCAGGATATTTTTCAGGCGCCGGGCCAGGGCGTGGGGGGAGAGGCTCAAAACGATCAAGCCAAAGGTCTCGCGCCACTGGAACTCAAATTCCTTGACCAAGGCTCCCAGAGGCGAATTGACTACGGTCAGCTGGGCAGCCTGGCCAATGGTGGCGGCTATTTCGCGGGCTGACCGGGTGGTGCTCTCCTCCACGGAGACCAGGGTCACTGGGCCGGAGCCGGACAACAGGGCCCCGGCGGTCAAGAGGGCCGGCCCTTCCTCAATGATTAGGGTCGGCAGGCCCCGAGTCTCTGGGGCTCCCGGCGGCGGGGATAGACGCTCGGTTATGGCTTCCAGGGCCAGGGTAGCGATTGTTTTGGCCCGAGGGCTTAAACGCAAGCCCTCGGCGAACGGCAGGCGCCTGCCTTTGGCCATTGGGTCAAATGGTTCGACTAACCAGGCGCCCAGTCGCTCAACTCGCTGAGTCGTCTCTGGGGGCTGGCCCTGGAGCCAGGTCAGCTCCATTCGGGGAGTCCAGGGCCGGTTCTGGCAGACCCGTTTCAAAGTTTCATGAAAATAGTCCAGATCCTCGGCCAGGAAGGGCGTCTCTGGCCCCCCGGCCAGCGTCAGGGAGAGGCGATGGAGATTTTTGGGGGGCTCTGGGCTGACTGGAACCAGACCAGCTTGGCTCAGGTCAGCCTGGCTCAGGTCAGTCTGGCTCAGATCAGTCTGGCTCGAGGCGGATTGGCTCAGGTCAGTCTGGCTTGAGGCGGTCTGAGAGCCGTGGTCAAACGGCTCAACCGAAACCATGGGCTCAATCAGTGGGTCCCACAGTGGCCGCTCGACCAATAGACGGCTCAAAAGCTCCTGGCAAAGCTCCAGCGAAAGACTCGCGGCCAATCGCCAGTAAATAAGGCTCTCAGTCATGAGAGTTGGCTGAACGGGCTTGCGACCCTGTCCTGGCCGGGCGCGAGGCTGACCAGGTCAATCCAGGAGCTCCACCCAGCCATAGGGGTCGGTTTTAAAGCCATATTGGATGCTCACCAGCTCGTCATAAAGGGTCTGGGTGATCCGACCGACCTGGCCGTCAGCCACCACATAATCCTTTTCCTGGTAATGTAGCAGGCCCACCGGGGAGATGACCGCCGCCGTGCCTGAGCCAAAGGCCTCGCTCAAGCGCCCGGATTTCTGAGCCGCGATGAGCTCCTCGATCTCTAGCGGCCTTTCCTCAGCTGGCAGGCCCAGGTGGGCGGCCACCGTCAGCACCGAGGCCCGCGTCAGGCCAGGCAGAATGGTCCCGCTGGTCAGGGGGGAAGTCACGATCTTGCCATCAATGACAAAGAACATGTTCATGCTGCCAACTTCCTCAATGTAGCGGTGCTGGACGCTGTCAAGCCAGAGGAGTTGGGTGTAACCCTTCTGAGCCGCTTTTTCGGTGGCCAGCAGGCTGGAGGCGTAACTGGCCCCGGCCTTGACCTCGCCCAGGCCGCCTGGGGCCGAGCGGGAATAATAGCTTTCCACGTAGATTTTGATGGGAGCGAAGCCTTCCTTGTAGTAGGGCCCCACCGGCCCGGTGATAATCAGGCACAGATACTCTTTCGAGGGGCGCACGCCCAGATGGGGCTCGGTGGCGAAGACAAATGGCCGGATGTAAAGGGCGGAACCAGGGTGGCTGGGGGTCCACTGGCCATCGATTTTCAAGAGCTCCTTGAGGGCCTGAAGGAGAAAGGCCTCGTCTAGAAGCGGAATAGACATGCGCTCAGCCGAGCGGTTGAGGCGGGCGAAATTGTCCCGGGGCCGGAACAGGGCCAGGCGACCGTCGGGGCGCCGGTAACACTTCAAGCCCTCAAAAATGGTTTGGCTGTAGTGCAGAACCATGGCCGCCGGGGATAACGTCAGGGGACCAAAGGGCTCAATGCGGGGATTGCGCCATTGGCCGGCAAAGTAGTCCATCAAAAACATGTGGTCCGAATAGATATCCCCAAAGCGCAGGTTGGCCTCGTCCGTGGGCCGGGGTTTTAAATGGGCCGGCAGCTGAAGTCGTTTCAGAATTTCCATAAATCACCCGGAAAGCTCAAATCACCGGGCCGAAAAGCCCTGTTAAAGCCCCAAAAAGCGGGCGGTCCTGCCTCC
The DNA here is from genome assembly GCA_031276635.1 of Deltaproteobacteria bacterium. Taxonomy (GTDB): domain Bacteria; phylum Desulfobacterota; class Desulfarculia; order Adiutricales; family Adiutricaceae; genus JAIROO01. The sequence goes on from JAISMU010000146.1 coordinate 4,670, forward strand.
CGCTTGAGCAACCATCTGATCAGACATCTGGTCAGAGCCGGTCAGCGCCCGCATTTGGCCTTGAGTTTCTGAGCCACAAATGGCGAGACCAGATCCGAGATATCCGCCCCCAGGGCGGCGGCTTCCTTGACCACCGAGGAGCGGATGAAAAACCACTGGTAATCAGCCATCAGAAAAACCGATTGGATGTCCAGGTTGAGATGGCGATTGATCATGTTCAATTGAAACTCATAATCAAAGTCCGAGGCCCCCCGCAGGCCCCGGACAATGGCCGTGGCCCCGTGGGCTTTGGCGTAGTCCACAATGAGCCCGTCAAAACTGTCAATGGTTACTCGGGTCTCCAGCTCGCTCCCCAGGCTGGCCTGGAGCATCTCCACTCGCTCACTCGCGGTGAAAAGAGTCTTCTTCTGGGGATTGTTGGCCACCACGATGATCAGGTGATCAAAAATGTCCAGGGCTCTCTTGACCAGCCCGATGTGACCTAGGGTTGGGGGATCAAAAGTTCCCGGGTAAATGGCTTGGGCTGGCATCGCTCCTCTCAGGCTCCTCCTGGGACGATCCCGGGGGAAGTTGGCTACTCGGCCTCCTCAGGCGATGAGTCCGGGGTTGGCTCGTTGCCATCCGCCTCAGCCGCGACAGCGGCCTGGTCAAGGGCGGCCCGCTGGAGCGCGGAGATCTCGACCATGCCTTGAGCGGGCTCGGGCTCGTCGACCTCCACCACCTTGACCAGCGACAGCAGGTGCTCATAGGCTTTGCGAGTCTCGATCTGGAGTTTCAAGCCCTGGAAATTCTCATCTTTTTGCAGGTAGGCCTGTTTGACTTCCTCAATGGATTGGCCGGTGACATACGAAAAATTCTGAAGCTCCCGCTCGATGTCCTCGTCGGTGGCGGTCAGTTGGTAGGTATTTTTTATCTTTTCCAGAAAAATGTTCTGGCGCAGATTCAAGGCCGCCTGGCGGCGGAAGAAATCCATCGAGGACGGGGTAAAGAACTTTTTGGGGTCCGTGAGCTTTTTGGAGCTATTACCTAACCGCTCGTGGTAATATTGGGCGTGGATGATGGTCTCTCTCTCTAAAAGAGACTCGGGCACCTCAATGTCGGCGCGGTTGGCCAGCTCTCCCAACAAGCGCTGGCACATTTCCTGGATGATCTCTTTATCCTTGCTGGCGGTCACCTCCTTGACAATATAGCTCCGCAGCGACTCCAGGTCCGTGACCTCTGGGAAGCCGGTGTCCTTGGCGAACTCGTCGTCCAGTTCAGGCAGCTCCTGGGTCCGGATGCTGTTGAGCTTGACTTTGAAGGTGACGCGCTGCCCGGCCAGTTTCTGGTATTTGGGGCTGTTGGGAAAGGTCTGCTCAATATCGCGCGTTTCCCCGATTTTGAGCCCCACCACGCCCTGAACGAATTCCTGGTTGGGATCTTCGCTCTGGCCCAGCACAATGGTCATGGTCTGGTCTGGGTCGCTCGGCGACTTCTTTTTGTTGACGGGCTTGTTGTCGCGGAACATCTCATAGGACAATTCCACCAGGTCGCCAAGGGCGGCCGGCCGGTCTTCCTCAACTGTTTTGGAGACGGCCTGCTTGGAGCGCAGGTCCTCAAGGACAAACTTGACCTCCTCGTCAGTGACCGTGATTTTCCGCCGGGTCAGCTCAATGTCGTCCATGGACGGCAGATCAAAGGTTGGGTAGAGATCAAAAGTGGCCACGCAGGCGAGAGGCTGGCCATCGGCGATGGTCATGGATTCGATGAGGGGGGTGGAAATCGGGACCAGACCCTTTTCATTGATCCCCTCGAAGAGTTTGCTGGAGATAAACTCATCGATCAGACGCTTGCGGATCTGGAGGCCGCACTGTTTGATCAGGATGGATCGGGGAATTTTTCCCGGTCGGAAACCCTTGACCTTGACGTCTTTGCAACAGTAGTTGATGGCCTCGTCGATGGCGGCGGCGGAATCCGCGGCTGGAATAGCCAGGCTGATTTTGCGCTTGGTATTGGAAATTTCCTCAATGGTGAACACAATGGATCTCCATAATCATTAAGGGTGTTGAGGCGTTAAGATTAGCGTCGCCATGGTGCGAGAGGGGGGATTTGAACCCCCATAGCCTAAGCCGCCGGCTCCTAAGGCCGGTGCGTCTGCCAATTCCGCCACTCTCGCGAGGGTAGTGAAAAAATTGGCTGGAGCTAAAATATTTTGCTGATGCTAAAATATTATAATGATCTTAACGCGTATTAAATATAAAGGCCAAAGAAGGCCTTAATTTTATCGTTATGAGAAAATGGCCAGCCAGGCCAGGGTTGCTAACCAGAATCATAATCTCGGCCTGGGCGGGCCAGAGACACTTTTTTTTCCCTCCCGAAAATCGGGTTTGAATCGGATCTGAGCAATATAACTCACAAAGTCTTTAAAAACAAGACAAATTTTGAGCCAACCAGGCTGTCTCGCGGACGAGCCCCCCGCCGTCCCTGGCTTCGCTTAGAGCCAGGGCTGTTTTTTTGGGTACTTTATTGTCTTAAGTGTTTATAGAAATACTAAATTACCATTTATAATTTTGTTTGTAAGTAATAAATATGTTTTTATAAGATCAGGAAATTGGTTATTTTTCTCAGCCGGGAAGTCTGGCTGGCCAGGCTGGGGCCAGCCCGGCCAACTTAAAACATCTGCCGGCGCTCGTTGGAGGAGCCGAAGCCCAGAATTTCTCGGTACTTGGCCACGGTCCGGCGGGCGATGGAGATGTTGGATCCCTGGAGGATCTCCACTATCCGCTGGTCGGAGAGAGGTTTTTTGGGATCCTCGGCTCCGATGATCTGCTTGATGCGGTTTTTGACGCTCTCCGAGGATAAAGGTTGGGAGGCGTCGCCGGAGAGGCGGCTGATAGGGCTGTCAAAGAAGTATTTCAGCTCAAAGACGCCGCGCGGGGTATCCACGTATTTATTGGAGGTCACCCGGCTGATGGTGGACTCGTGAAAGCCCAGGTCGTCGGCCACGTCCTTTAAGACCATGGGTTTTAAATGGTCCACCCCATAATCAAGGAAATCCCGCTGAAACTTGAAAATCGACTCCGTTACTCTATAGATGGTCCGCTGTCTCTGGTGGATGCTGCGGATGAGAAAAACCGCCCCTTTAAGTTTTTCGCTCAGATATTTCCGGGTGTCGTCCGGGGCGCTTTTATCGGTGAGCATCTTGCGGTAGGCCTTGTTGACCTTCAGTTTCGGCAGCCCGTCCTCATTGAGGGAAATAACGTAATCTTCGCCTATCTTGGAGATGTAGACATCGGGAATGACATAGATGGGGTCGGTGGAGGCGAAGGCCCGAGCTGGTCGAGGGTCAAGGGATTTCAAGGTGTCCACCGCGGCCATGACCTCTTCTTTGTCGCGCTGGAGGATTCGGCACAGGCCGAGCAGGTCCTTTTTTTCCAGGAGTTTTAAGTGAAATTTGCAGATAACCGAGGCTAGGCTGTCCTGAAGGTTGAGCCGGGCCAGTTGCAGCAAAAGGCACTCGGTGAGATCTCGGGCGGCGATCCCCGGCGGGTCAAGCTCCTGGACCCGGGTCAGGGTCGCCTCAACCTCAGCGGTTTGACATAGGGACATCTGGGCGATCTCCGCGACCGAGGCCATGAGGTAGCCATCGTCATTGAGGTTGCCGATAATTGTCTCACCCCGCTGGAAGTCTTCCTGGCTCTGGGCCACAAAGCGCCACTGCCAGCTCAGGTGCTCGCTTAACGAGGTTTTGCTGGCCATGAAGGTCTCAAAGCTGGGGGTCTCCTCGGGGGTCTCGTGGCTGCCCATGCCCAGGGAGGTGGAGGGGGAGCTGGAATACTCGCCCAGATAGTTTTCCCAGTCAAACTCCTCGCGGATTTTATCCTCGGTCTCCCCGGCGAACTCCTCCTCGTGTTGGGGGGAGCTTTCGGCCTCCTGGTCGCGGGCCGATTCCGAGCTCTCCAGGGGAGCCTCAGCGTTGTCGGTTGGGGCGGCCATGTCCAGCACCGGATTTTCCAACATCTCCTGGTAGATCTCGTCCTTGAGCTCCAACTGATTCAGTTGCAAAAGCTTGATGGCCTGCTGCAACTGAGGGGTCATGATCATCGTCTGGGTCTGTTTTTGAGAAAGGTGCAGTTCCATGGCCATAATCAGAGCTCCGATGGTGAAATCCAGAAAAGCGTCAACGCGAGATAGTCCTTTTTCTCAGGATCGATATCTCTCCTCTTGGTTAAAGCTCTCAGGGCTACAAGGAAAAACCTGGTCCCAGGTAAATCCGGCGAACCATCTCATCGCCGGCCAGTTCCCATGGCAGGCCCTCCCGGAGAACCCGGCCCTCATTAATAATGTAGGCCCGATCGCAAACATGCAACGTCTCTCGAACGTTATGGTCGGAAATCAGAATGCCCAGGCCCTTGGCTTTTAACAGCCGAATCAGCTGTTGAATGTCGCCAACCGCGATGGGGTCAATGCCCGCGAAGGGCTCGTCAAAAAGCAGGAACACCGGGTCCAGGGCCAGGGCCCGGGTGATTTCCAGTCGCCTTCTTTCCCCACCGGAAAGAGAGACGGCCTTGTTCTTGGCCAGGCGTGAGAGCCCCAGCTCTTTCAAAAGGACCTCCAGCCGCTCTTGGCGGGCCTGAGGGCTTAAATCCAGGGTTTCCAGGATGGCCATGATGTTGTCAGCCACCGTCAGGCGTCGAAAGACCGACGGCTCCTGGGGCAGGTAAGTCAGCCCCATCCGGGCCCGCTTGTACATCGGGGAGCCGGTCAGATCATGGTCGTCCAGCAGAACGTCCCCGGAATCCGGGGCGATCAGGCCCACCAGCATGTAAAAAGTGGTGGTCTTGCCCGCCCCATTGGGCCCCAACAGGCCACAGATCTCGCCGATCCCCAGGGAGATGTCCACGCCATCGACCACCTTGCGCGGGCCATAGCTCTTGACCAGGCCCGAGGCCGCTAGGTGTTGGGGTTTCATTTTTTTGGGCCTTTTTGCGGCTCTCGCTCGTAATAGGCCCGGACCCGGGAGTTGTTCTGGCTTTCCACCTGGGAGCGATTTTCGTCGAGAAAATAGGTCACTTCGTGGCCGGTGACCGCGTTATGGCCCTGCCAGACTCGAGCGTCCCCGGTCAGGATCAGGCGCCTGGGCTTGGACTTGGCCAGGTATATGGCTTTCTGGCCCACGGCTAGGCGGTCGCCCTGCTGGATCTTGACCGTCCCCTCGCACTCGACCCGCTCAATCTCCTGGCCCCCGCTCAAGGCTGGGTTGGAGCTGGCCTGGCGATCTTGGCCCTCGCCAGCCTCTGGCTCGACCGGGTCAGTCGCCTCGGTCGGGCTCGCGGCGGCGGGCTCGGTTTCCGCGGCTTGAGCGCCCGGCTGGCCCGATCGGGGCTGATAGTGGACCCTCATGGTGTCGCAGGTGATGATCAGATCGTCCTGGCGGGCGATGACCCGGCCCGAGAAGGTGACCACCTTGGCGTTGTCATTGGCCGTCATGTGGTCGGCCGAGATGGAGATGGGCCCATCGCGGGGGGTTTCTCCCGGGTTGGCCCGGGAGCTGGGGGCCGGCGAGGGAGCGGCCCAGGCCTCGGCCCAGATGAGACCAAGGCCGAGCGGGATAGTCAGCGCGAGACACAATAAAGTTTGGAGGCGCTTCATAAGTTGACCATGAGCAGAATTCGTCCCTCAACTTCCAGGACGCCGGTTTTGGTGTTGTAGACAAAGCTGGTTCCAGACAGGCTCAGCTTGGGATCCTCCAGGCAGAAGGTCTCCTGGCTTTTCAGGACGCCGCTGCCCATGTCCAGCTCCATCCAGGAACTGGTTAAGACATGGCCCTGATCGTCCTCGGTCCGCACCGCCCCGGTTAACGTGATTTTCTTCAGCTCTGGGGAGTAGCGACCGGTCTGGGCGTTGACCAGATAGGTCCGATCATCTGAGGCGATTTTGGCCAGGATGTCATTAAGCAAAAAATAGTCCTCTTGCTTGAAATAATGGGCTGAAACCGCTGAAAGCGACAAAAGGCGACCATTTTCCCCGGCCTCGTTCAAGACAAGGTTTGAAAGGCGCATGTCCACGTTGGCCGGGAGCATGTTTCGCAAGGCCCCGAGCCTGACTCCGGTCAGATACCGGGTGTTCAGCAGCAGGAACCCGGAGACCAGGGCCACTCCCCCAAGAAGACAGAGAATTATAAACCTGAGCCGGGGCATATTTGAATGGCCTAATAATAAATTTATAACCAGTGACCGCCTGGCTCAACCCAGAAGACCAGCTAGAGTTATCGCTCGTGGCTTTTGGGAAAACCGAGCCCTGGGCCAGGAACTCAACCGGATCTGATAACAGGGTCAGGTTGACCGAACGCTCTCAGGGCCGAAAAAGTTATGTCCCCAAGGCTTGGGGAACCTGGCAACCTTGGCTTAGTGGCCTGATTATAAACATAAAAGAGGGATTATGTCAAAAATACTCAAGCATATTTTGTGCCGAAAGCTAAAAACATAATAAACTCAAATAGTTAAAATAAATATGGTCCTTTAGTTCCAGTTCGGTCTTTTTTGGCTCCTGTTGGAACGGTCGGACCTGGGGTCAGCGAGCCTGACCCGGCTCGCGGCCCCAGGGACAGCGAAAAAAAAATCGCCAGGCCCCCAAAAAAGGGGGTTTGGTGGTTGGTCAGAGGGCGCGGGCCCCGGGTTTGGCCATGGGCGGCCAAGGTTAGGGGAGATTTGGGAGAGGTGGGGTCCAACCGGGGCCGGGGAATTAGGTTGGTAAAAAAAAGGAGAGGGGCCAGTCGGCTCAACTGGCCCCCTGGTCGGCTCAGAGCAGTTTGCGCGCGCTATTTTTGATCTTTTCGCGAGGCCCGACTTCCCGACCGTTATCAAAAAGGGTGGTGAAGTCCTCCTGGCCCTGGTGGTCAAAAAAGGTGATCAGGCCTGAGGGTCGGCCCTCAACGAACTCACCCTGATAACCGTCGCCATCCGGGGCGGTGATGACGCAGAAGCCATTGAGTTTGCCATCTCGGAAACGGCCAACGACTCTCATCCGGCCAAAATGTTCCAGAACCCCAAAACCCTCAAATTTGTTGTTGGAAAACTCCCCGGTGTAAGTGAAAGCGTTGCGCATGGTCAGCTTGCCCTTGCCCTGAAAGAAGCCGTCCTTATGCTCGCCCTCGTAGATCAGGCCCATGGGAAACACCGACACCCCGTGGCCATTGGCCAGGTCATCGGCGAATTGCCCCTCGTAGCGGACGCCCCCGCGCTCCTCGTAAACGCCGAAGCCGCTTTTTTTGCCGTTTTTGAACTCGCCGACATACTTATCGCGGCCTTGGGCCGTTCCCTGACCCTCAGCCTTGCCGGCGCCATTAATCGGGCCGATGTATTTGGCGTTGATATCGTTGTCGTCCACCGGGTTGATCTGAGGTTGAGGCGGGGCCTGAGCCTCAGAAAACCCGCCCAGCGTCAGGGCCAAGGCCAGGGCCAAAATTACCAGGCTGGATCCTCTTATGACAGGCCGGAGCATATGTTTTACCTCTGTTTAAAGCTTAAACAATAAAAACTTGCGCTATGATAACAGTGTTGGGTTGGTATAACAAGGGCCAGGTCAGTCAGGGGCCCCGCGCCTCTAAATACGGCTTGGGCTACGCCGGGAGGGAAAATTTATTTAGGGTATTAAATCGCTCGCCCGCGAGCGGAGGTTGCCTTGACCCCGTGGCGGGCCGCGGGTGGGGTTCGCGACCAGAATTTAGCCCAGGCTCAAATCTGAGGCCTTCGCGAAAAGCCTTTTTTCAGGGATTAAGTTTGGTAACATATGGAAAACATTAAATTTATTCTAGATAAAATTTTAAAAACCAGAGTTTTCGCGATAACGTCAAAACTTAATCAGGCGCTGGGGGCCCCTGGTTTCAGGCCTTTTCGGGTCGAAAGCCCCCGGACTCTGGGTCAGACCAAGTCTGTTCATGGCCAGGACTGCTGGAAATACGCTGGCCAGCGCCCCAGTCTGGGCGCTGGCGCTTGGAGCCCGCTCTGGCTAGGGCGGAGCTTATTATTTGGTCGCGGCCCAGATTTTGGGATTGGCCCCCATTTTGAGAAGCTCCTCTTTGGGGACTATCAGAGTGGTCGGCCCATCGGCGTGGGACCAGCCGTCATCGGCCGCTAAACGCAGGAACAGGCCATCAGGGGTGAAGACAGGATTGCCCAGGGCTTCCAGGGCCACGTCCGCGACTTCCAGCCGCTGCGGCAACGGGGCTTCCTCGGGGAACTCGCCGTAAAAGAAGGGGTTGGTGTCTTTCTTTTTAACCTCGCGCCACTTGGGGGCGATGTAGGCCCAGAACAGGGGCAGGCTTTTTTTCGGGTCGGCGAAGAGATCCTTGATGGTCATCTCGCGCCCCTGGCCGATCAAATAAGTGCTGGAGTGATAATCGGTGGAGGGATGGGCCAACCGGACGCGGCCGTCAAAACTTTCGTAAAGAACGCTCAGATAGCCTGGGGAAGGGGAGTAGGCCCGGAAGGAGACCTCAATCTCGTAAATCTCGGGATCCTTGGAGGATTTGGGACACTCAAACTTGGCCAGGGTCTCAACGGCTTCGGCTTTTTTCTCCAGAAATGTTTCCGTGAAATTATCGCGGATGAGGGTGTCCACTTTATCATCCCCGGTCAGGCTCGGGTAACTAACCTGAATTTCCAGTCTGAAGTGGGGGCATTTGAGCAAAGTGGCGTCCTGGGCGATGACCTCGGCGCTCAGGAAGTCAAACCCATTGGTCGGGTAAGTGTTGCCGGCCTCGTCGGTTTCGTGGCTGGCGTCGATGGGGAGGTCATTGCCTGACGATTTGTCATCGTCCTGGGCCCAAATGGCGTGAGGGCTTAGGGCCAGCCAGGCGGTCAAGGTCAGAGCGAGAATCAGGATTTTGGCGAAGGCGTTTTTTTTCATGAGGCGATACCTTTGTGGGTTCAGCGTTTTGGCCGAAAGAAGATCTCGATCGGCGTATATTGATCTATGGAACTCGGACCAGGGATAGCCGCCCTGGGGTTGGTCGGGGGCCCAGCCCCCGCGTCAGGGAAGGGCTCTTTAATGTTTGCCAGATTGGCGCATCCTGGTTCCCCTCTCCTGGGAAAGCTGGATTTCATTGGCCGACAGCCCTCGAGGGAAGAAACAGCCGCTGATCTGGGCGTTTTTGATGCTGGCTCCGTCAAGGTTGGCCTGAGACAGGTCCACCCCGCCCAGATTGGCTCCTCTCAGGTAGCAGCCGGTCATATTGGCTTTTTTGAGGTTGAATTTGCGCAGATCCAGATCGCTCAAGTTCTGGTTGGCTAGATCTGGGGCCTGGTCCATATTGGCCAACTTGTTGAACTCTTCGGCGCTTTCTTCCAATAAAAGCCTGGGCTTGGGGTTTCTTTTGACTTCCATAATGGGTCTTTCCCTTGTGAAAAGGAGGTTGGAGAGGTAGCCAGAAAAACGACCGGTTTCCAGGGTGACCCCTTGCGGGCCAATTCCCCGCCTGGTCGGGCCCCGCGGCCTTATCCGCCCTGGGCGGACGAATAAATAGACCTCGGCCAATTAAGGTTATTCCGGGTCAGGGACAACTGAGAAGGTATTATAAAGCCGATAAAGACTAATGTCCACTAGCCCAGGGTAAATTAAATTTAAAAATCGACAAAAGATTTAATAAAAGTTACTAAAAATTGAGATATTAAAAAATTTTTTACCCAATCTCTGGACCGGCCAAGTTGGCCCCTCCAACGGCGCGGGCGGACCTCCGGCTTAGAAAACGTTTTTTGTCTTTCGCCAGAGAGACTTTGGCCAAAGCCCGCGGGTGGCTTTTCGTCCCGCGGCCGGCCTGTTCTGGGTTAAGAATCTCAAATCATATAAAATGTCATAAAACCAGATAACCGGGCTATTATAAAGTTAACAATGGATCTTTTCAAGCCACGGCGGGCCTTTGTTTCCAGACGCCCCAGCGAGCGGGAAAACCGAGGCGATCCTAGATTCCAGATTTGGCCTATTGTCATTAGGGCGTTTTTTTGGTAATATAAATACTCGCTTTTAATCGTCAGTCTTTATATTTTTAAGATTTTTAAGAATGGAGCGCTTATTGGGCCGATTGTGCTTTTATCTGGGCGGGGCCAAAAGTGGCAAAACCCGGGCCGCCCTGGAGGCCGCTGAGAGCTGGCCTGGGCCTTGGGTTTACCTGGCCACGGCTCAGGCTCGCGACGAGGAGATGCGGGCCCGGATCCTGGCTCACCAGCGGGAGCGAGGGGAAAGCTGGCGAACGGTGGAGGCTCCCCGCGAGCTGGCCGCGGCCCTTTTGGGGCTGCCGGGTCAGTCTCCGGTTCTTTTGGATTGCCTGACGCTTTGGGTGAGCAACCTTCTGGAGGAAATGGCCGAGCCCTGTAACCTGGAGCTGGTGGCCCTGGAGACGGAGCGTCTTTTGCGCGCCACCGCCGAGCGGCCTGGCCCGGTGGTCATGGTCTCTGGGGAAGTGGGCCTGGGTCTGGTGCCCATGGAGCCTTTGAGTCGGTTTTATCGTGACGCCCTGGGCCGAGTCAATCAGATGGTGGCGGCTCAGGCGGCTGAGGCCTGGCTGGTGGTGGCCGGCCTGAGATTGAGTTTGAAACGATAATCCCATGATGAGTCCCGGTCTCTACGTGCACACGCCTTTTTGCTCAAGACGGTGTCCCTATTGCGACTTTTACTCCATCAGCGATCTGGCCAAGATACCCCGGTGGCTGGAGGCTCTGGAGCGGGAGGTCAGCCACCAGTCGCCCTATTGGACGGATCTTTTTGGCACCGTTTACGTGGGGGGGGGCAGCCCCAGCCTTTTGAGCCCTGACCAGCTAGCTGGTTTGAAAAACGCCTTAAGCAAGTTAAAAATCAGCCCCAAGGCTGAGATCACCCTGGAAGCCAATCCCGAGGATGTGACCGCGGAAAAAGCTCAGGCCTGGGCCAGATGGGGCTTCAACCGGATTTCCCTGGGGGCCCAGTCCTTCCAGAATCAAGCCTTGAGCGGGCCCTTGGGGCGCGGGCACTCCGCCGAGGACATTCACCAGGCCATTGAGATCATTCGGCGCTCTAAGCTGACCCTGAGCCTGGATCTCATTTTTGGCTGGCCTGGCCAGAGCTTCCAGGACTGGGTTGACGATCTGGGGCTGGCGGTGGAGGCGGGGGTGGACCATCTGTCGGCCTACTGCCTGACCCCTGGCCCTAAGTCGCCTTTAGCCAAAAGTTACTTGGACCGGACCCTCACCCCGATTCCCGAGGGTCAGCTCGCGGACATGTTTCTGGAAGCGGGCGTTTTTTTAAAAAAGCGCGGCTTTGAGCGCTACGAGGTCGCCAATTTCGCCCGCCGGGGGGCCTATAGTCAGCACAACCTCAAGTACTGGCGGCGAGACAGCTATCTGGGCCTGGGCCCCTCGGCTCACTCTTTTGACGGGACCAGAAGGTCAGCCAACGTGGACTGTCTGGAAAGGTGGGCTGACTCTCTGGGCAATGGGCATACGGCCTTGAGCGTGATTGAGGACATCACGCCGGAGCAGGCCATGATGGAGAGCCTGATGCTAAGTCTGCGCCTGGCCGAGGGCGCGCCTTTGAAATGGGTAAAAGACCAGGACCAGGCTCAACGGCTGATTCAGGACGGCTATTTAACCCAGCGTGGGGGAACCTTAAAACCCACGGAAAAAGGCTTTTTGAACGCTGACTATCTGGCTCGGGTCCTGACTTGACCTCGGGCCGGTTTTTTTCAGGGAACTGTTTTTTTTAGCCAGGAGAGGGAAAATGAGCCCCGCCAATGTCTACTACACCTCCATGCGTTGCCACCTGGGCGACAGCTTGTTAAACAAGCTGGATCGACTCATGACTCAGGCCGGCCTGGAGACGATCGACTTTAAAAGAAAATTCTGCGCCATCAAGATCCATTTCGGGGAGCCGGGCAATCTGGCTTTTCTGCGCCCCAATTTCGCCAAAACTGTGGCGGACCGGGTCAAAAGCCTGGGCGGGTTACCGTTTTTGACCGATTGCGGAACTCTGTACGTGGGGAGACGGACCCACGCCCTGGCTCATCTGGAGGCGGCCTTTGAGAATGGCTATCACCCCTTGGCCGCCGGTTGCCACGTCCTCATCGGGGATGGCTTAAAGGGCACGGATGACGTGGAGGTGCCCCTGCCGCCTGGGCTCTCGCTTAAAAGCGCCCGGATAGGCCGGGCCATCATGGACGCGGACATAGTTCTCTCGCTCAATCACTTCAAGGGGCACGAGCTGACCGGCTTTGGGGGGGCCATCAAGAATCTGGGCATGGGCAGCGGCAGCCGGGGCGGCAAGATGATCATGCATAACGATGGCCGGCCCTCGGTAGACAAGAAACTATGCGTTGGCTGCGGGCTGTGCGCCAAGTTCTGCGCCCACTCGGCCATAACAATTAAAAAATCCAAGGCCACGATTGATCACGCCAAATGCGTTGGTTGCGGGCGCTGCCTGGGAACCTGCAATCAGCGCGCTGTCCACAACAACTGGGATTCGGCCAACAGCTCCTTGAGCCAGAAGATGGCCGAGTACGCTCTGGCCGTGGTCCAAGGGCGACCGAATTTTCATATCAACGTCATCAACCAGGTTTCGCCCTATTGCGATTGCCATCAGGAAAACGACGCGGCCGTGGTCCCGGATCTGGGGATTTACGCCAGTTTCGATCCCGTGGCTCTGGACTTGGCCTCCATTGAGGCGGTGAACCAGGCCGTGGGGCTGATGGGGAGCGTTTTGGCGGAGCGTGAGCTGGTTAAATCCGACCACTTGACCAACATTCACCCGAACACCAACTGGCGGGACCAGATCGCTCACTCGGTCAAGATAGGCTTGGGCCAGGACCAGTATGAGCTCATTGAGGTCAAGTGAGTTGAAAACTTACGAGATCTGGTCTGGCTGACTCCACTCCAAGAGCCTTTTGGGCGTTTTCCGGTCTTGAGAGGCTCAGCCCAGGAAAATTGGCAATATGGCCGCGAAAACCACGGCTGGCAGGCTATTGGAGATATTGATGGCTGGCCGAAGGCCAAGCATGTTGAATCCGATGGCCATGACCAGAAGGCCGCCCACGCTTTGCAGGCAGTTTTCCATGGCCGGGCTCAACAGAGGAGCCAGAAAGGCGGCCAAGGCGATGAGGGAGCCCTGGTAAACCAGAACGGCCACGGCGGCGAAAATGACGCCAGCCCCGGCCCGGGCGGCCAGGATGAGGGTGGCGAAAAAATCAATTATGGTCTTGGCGTAAACCGTGGTCCGGCCCTGACCCAGGCCCTCCTCAAAGGAGCCCACAATGGCCATGGCCCCGGCGCAGACCATGACTGACCCGGAGATGAGTCCCTCGGCGAAAAGGGGATTTTGAGAATTGATTTTTCTCTTGAGACGCTCGGCCCAATTTTCCAGCCGTTGGCTCAAGCTTAAAAACTCCCCGGTCGTGGCTCCCAGGACCGCCGCCAAAATAACGGTCAGAATGTTTTGGCCGCTCATGGCCATCTTCAGGCCAATAGCCAGAAGGCACAACCCGAACAACTGGAATATGAGGGTCTGGAGCCTTTCCGACAGACGATTACCGATAATAAGACCAATTGTTGACCCTACCGCGATGAAGAGGGCGTTGATAACCGCTCCCCAAGGAAAAACCACAATAATCTCTCCCAAAAAAAATTAAAAAAAGCGGTCTTTGGCCGCTCCGGTTTAAGGAACCTTGGTTATTAACCCAATTTTGGCTGTCAAGTTAAGACCGCGTTCTGGACAACCGCGATTTTGAGTTTACTCAACCTAAAGCGATAATCGGCGTCGTTATCAAGAACGAGAATAACACTCTATAATTTAGCAAAAATTTGATAACAAAATGATCTAAAACATAATGTTGACCCGGGTCATCTGGACCTAAAAAAGCAGTCTGCGTATATTCGCTGGCCAGGCTATCTCCAACCTGGGCCCAACCCCAAAATTTGCCCTCAACCGTCATTCTTAAATCCGCTAGTCATGGCCTTGTCGGTTTATAAACTTTATTGACGGCTCTGTTCAGCGCCTCTACCTGAGAATCAATTAAAGCCCCCTTAAGACCGGCCACGATGGTGAGCGTGATTTCCTTGGGTCCGCCGATAACACCTTGATTCTCTTCCAGAGAGCGATATAACCCGTAATAAGACCCCTTCTCGTTTAAGCTATCCACAAAATCCATAATGGCGCTCGTTTTGCCATAATGGCGAAGGGTGAGGCGAACAAAATATCGCGCTCGGTTTATCAAGCCTTGAATGTCAGGCAACCGGGGTCAGGCCGGCAGCGTGTAACGCTCAGAAAGTACGCGAGGCCCAGCGACGTTAAATCGTTTGGACGGGGTTGGGGTCATGGGAACCTCATTTTTTAGTGGCTCAAAGGTCGGGACACGAGACACCTTCTTTGCCTATCTTTGGCCGTGAGGTTGGTTTTAAATATTTGTTATACCCAAAAATGATGATTTGAGAAACTCCTTGAAAAACAGCGTTTTTGAATTTAACCAGGAGCCTGTCAGATTTTAGATTTTGAGGCGATTGTCTCCCATTTCAGGGGCCAGCTCGTTTAAAGGCCCGGGGAGTCGGTCGGCTGATAAACTTTGGGCTCTGCCCTCGCTTTGGAGAAAAATCAACCATATGGCCTTTCCAGCGCGCTAGTCAGCGGCCAATTATGTAAATTCTTTGACCATCTGGGTAGGACTTTTCTTCCCAAGTGGCCTCTTTAGTCCAATCTCTATTGGGTTGACGATCAAAAACAACCGGCCAGCCTTCCTTGGTCAAGAGATGATTCATATAGCCCAGAAGTTGCTCAAGGCTCTTGGCCCGAATGGCCTCTTTATCTTTGATTTTCAACTCAATTAGGTAATCGCGCTAGCATATCGAACAATAATGTCATCGTAACACAACCAATCAGCGGAATAATTGACAACAACCAAAAATCCCCAGTTTTTTTCACCTTGGGGCGCGGGCTGTCCGTCGGCGCTGATTGGCTTCCGAGAGCCTCCCAGAGCGAGGACGGCGGCCGCGAATATAAAGAAACAAACTGCATTTAAATTGTTAAAGCTTTATTATATTGAATTTAAATATTTAAATTAAAGTAGATTAATTTTTTTGTGAGTTTTTTCCTAGAAAAGGATTAAGAGCCGATTTCCTCAATAACCACCTTGACCTCAGTCCTATCGCCAACGATTAGCGCTGTTTTAAAAACTTTATGACCCAATCCTAGATATTTAGAGGCGTAATTTTTGCCCTCGATCTGGGCCATGGCCTCATCAGCTTTTTTGGCCAAGATAGACTTAATTTTATCTGGAGACTGGCTTTTGTCAATTTTCTTCGGCTCAGTCCCAACCTCCCCAGTTTGACTACCTGACAAATTGGTCAACTGGATATATTTCAGCTCAATGATAAAGATATTTTTTCCGCCGGCCTTTTGGCCGTCTATCTCCAAGACAGCGTCAATAAACCCATCGCCAGTGGGCTCCTCGACTCTGGGCGACTGGCCAGCCAAAGCCAAAGCGAAAAAGAGGCAGGTCTGATAAAAACCCTCAGAGGGAGAATGGAGCTTGACTGGCAAAAAAGAGAGAAACTGATGGAAAGCCTCTTCCAGGGCCAGAGCGTCATTTTGTTGGAAAGCCGCGC
>JAISMU010000113.1 GCA_031276635.1 Deltaproteobacteria bacterium
ATTCAGCGAGTCTGTTGGTGAAGCCAGACTCTTTAATAGCTGGACTCTGGAACTGGCCGAGAAGACTGACGCTTCATACCTGCGGGCCGGGGATATCCTGGGACTGGTCAATGGAAATCAGGCTTGCCTTCTGGAAGTCAGGGAAGTCCCGGCCTCGGGGGACATCACTGAAATTAAGATCAAGCCCAATGGCCGTTTCACCGGACCCGCTGGCCCCCCTTCAGGATTTCCGGTAAATGGGGCCAAGATCTATAACCTGAAAAACGCTTCCCTGGCCACATATTACGTGGACGAGAACTCCAATCAGCTTATGGTGGTCTACCACGATCAGCTGGCCAACCCCGATGACCCCAAGAGTAGCCCAGCCACCCCCATCGCTGACAACATTGAGGATCTACAGCTATTCTATTTTTTTGAAAATGAGCTAATCAATAACGACAATGTCACACTGGATCCAGGCATCGGCTCGACCAAACTAGACACCAAACTGATCCACGCCGTCAGCGTTGGCTTGACCGCTAAATCCTCGGTGGACAGATCCCATCAGCTCCAGACCAGGCCAGCTCTGTTCAACCGAACGGCCGGTACCACGGCTGACCGGGCCCAGCGCATCTCAATATTGGAAACAGTCCAACTAAGGAACGCCAATAATGCCAAAGACTAGCCCAAAGGCCCAGAGGGCCGGTTTTTCCCTGATGGAACTTATTACGGTCATTTTAGTGATCGCCATCCTTTCGGTGGTGGCTTATCCGCTTTTGCGAGGCCATCGACCGGAACTGGAGACTAGAGCCGCGGCCCGGCATCTGGAGAATTTGGCGCAAAGAGCCCAGCAATTGGCCATAAACAACAATAAGCCCACTAGAATGGTTATCAATTGCTCCAAACCGGGTGGTTTTGAAAGCTGCTACGTCGATCTGCAGACAGCCGTCTACACGGAAGACGTGGTCACCGGCTGGATAACCAACACTGACGAGCGAGAGGTGTTTAAACCCGGGGTGCAAATTCTTAAATCCCAGGCTACCGCTCTCTTTGACGGTGATCATACCATTCCAAATATCTTTTGGGCAATTTTCATGCCTTCCAGTCAGGTCTACTCCGATCCTCGGGGCTTTGACCTGTTTGTGATGAACAGCGACCAATCCGGGACCAGCAAAAAAGGCTGGCGGTTGACTATCAACAATATATCCGGCCTGTCAGCCCTCAGACAGGACACTTTGACCCTGCCTTCTTAAGGGTTGTTTAATCAGCGAGGCTGGAATATGACTAATTCGCGCCAAAACATCGTTAGCCCCAAGCCTCACCATGGTCTTGCTAAAGGCTTTACCTTGGTCGAGCTGTTGATCGCTGTCTGCGTCCTCGCTTTCGGGGCCCTGGCCACCATAAACATGCACATCGCCTCCTTAAAGGGGAAAAACATCCCGGCCTACACGACTTTCGCCAGCGCCATCGCGGAGACGGAGATGGAAAGGCTCAAAGCCTTACCATACGCTCAAGTCGCGACTATGTCCAATAATGAGGTCACCAATCTCAATCAAATGAGCCAACAATGCGCGCCTGGCCCGGGTGTGGATTGCTCTCAGCATATCTTCACCCGTCGGGTCAAGTTCTATCCTGGTAACCCGACCTCGATGAGTTGTCATGTGGAAATTGAGGTTACTTGGACGGATTCCGCTGGCGAACGCTCAATTCTTTACAGCTCGGTGCTCTCATCGATGAAACTATCCTGAGGAAAATGGAGGCCCTTATGACCCAATCCTCTCTCACCTCGCCCAAAAAAACCAGACAGGGCCTTATCATGGTCTACGTCATCGTAGTCATGCTTTTAACCAGCCTCATGGGCTTAATCATAATGGTTAGCACCCAGTCGGAAGTGACTTCCTCCGGACGCCAAAGCCGGAGCAAAGCGGCCTTCAACTCAGCCGACTCGACCGCTAAATTGGCTAACCTTTTCGCCTTGATTTTGATGCACCCGGTGCTGGACTCGCCAAGTAAGCTTTTAAGCTCAACGGGCTCCCCAAATCAGGAATTGACTGTGGTTTTTAATGAAGGGCGCTTTACGATGGAGTCGTTGTTTGACGAATCCAAGCCAACTGAGTTTCACAAACGTTACCTGCAAACGGGATTGACCAATAGCCCCACCGCCCCCGCCCCCCATATCACTTTTAAAATTGGAGACAAGGTGGTGGCCAGGTCGGTGGTTTCCTTGGATATCTCCGCGTCGAACCAGGCCGGCCTCTCCCTGGGGGTCTCGGGCCTTTATGACAAAACCAGTGGCCTCAATGTCCCGGTGGACCTGGTGGTGACCACTCGCGGCAATAACTCGACCGGCGATGACGATGACATTACCACCCCCCAATCGCTGATAACCACAATCATGAGAGAATTTTTTTGATTTAAATATAGTTGTTATTAAGACTATTATATAAGCGTTAAATCAAATGAGCGCTAGCTTGAGACCTGGGCGTTATTTTCATGAGAGGACTATAAGAATGGCAAGTTGCGCCGGAAAACGACTCATAACTAACAGTAATAACGCCTAATAATTTTACCGTCTCTAGCTCACGGCGACGAGGCCACTCTTACCGAGCGTTGACTCTGATTTACTCTAACTTCGCCGCCCCGCCTCTCTGATGAGCTAAATCAGAGAGCGGTTGGGAAATGGTTAACCTAAAGAAAGACGGATTATCGGCCCTTAATCCTCAAAAAATAAACCAATTCACTTGGCTTGAATAATGGGCTTGTATCTTTGGGAACAGCCTTTTTTAAGGATGGAAACGAAAATAGCTGAAACAGGAAGTTAAAGCTAACAGCCAGACAACCTGATTCAGGCGCAAATATCATGGAAAGTGAAATCATGGAAAGCGATGGTGACATAACATGAAATATTCTTTGATCTCCCTGGGAACTTTAGGACTGGCCCTGTTGGCCTTTCTTTGGGCCCCGGCAGAGGCCCAAACCGTGGCTCCTGACAAGACTCTTTATGAGACCACGCCATTTGTCTCGACCTATCGGACCATTCCCAGAGTGCTTTTGGTTATGTCCAAGGATCGCAAAATGTTTCAGCAGGCCTATAATGGCCTGATTGACATAGACGGGGATAAAAGAATAGACACTGGCTTTAATCCCAGAGTGATCTATTACGGCTATTTCGACTCAAATTCCTGTTACAAGTATGAAGGACTGATCAACCGAGCCGGGGACCCGAATGGCGTTTTTATACGGGTCGGCCCGACTAAGGAGGACGAAAGCCAAGCTACCCTGGATAGCCAAAAACAATCGGCCCTGGGGACCGGCCATGAGCTGGTCCAGGCAGGCCGATCACTCACTGGCATTTGTCAAGCCCCTCACACTAGTATCGGCGGTAATTTCAGCGGCAATTGGCTCAATTTTTTGACCGCCAGCCGCATGGACGTTATCCGTAAAATCCTCTACGGCGGAGCCCGAGATGTGGACACGGCTGTGACCAAGAGCGGGAACAAGACCACCGATTCGGAGACAATTTTGATAGGCTCATTTGTGCCAAGAGACTCTAACTGCTGGGGAACTGACGTTCTGGCTGATGACCGTTGGGTCAATGAGACTCCCTTAAGCGTTTATTTTGATATCTCCAAATACACGCCATTTCCCAAGCCAACAACTGGGTCAGCCCACTATTTCGCTCGGGTCAAAAATACAGCGAACACTTCCCCAAACGAAAATAAATACGCCAACTATCCAGTTTTCGAGTATATCCTACACGCCAACAAAAACATATTTAGAATAACGAACATCACCAATGGTGGCCGCTATTTTGACTGGGTTTTACAGGAAGGCCCCAATCCATCCACTAACTTTGCCATCAATTCTAATCTCGCGAACTCAGTTATTAACGCCTATGGCGTCAGGGTCAAAGTCTGCGAAAAAGGTAACTTTGGGCCGAATGAGGGGTGCCGGGAATACCCTGATGGCTCGCTCAAACCGGTGGGGTTGCTGCAGAAAAATGGCGAAAACGGGGATATGTACTTTGGCCTTCTTTCGGGCAGCTATACCCAAGAGACTCGCAATGAAGGGGGAGTCCTGCGGAACCATATTGATCACATAAACAAAGCTGTCGATCTTGATACTGGCCAGATTAGGCCTGATGGGCTGATAGCCGCCATTGACACTTTTCAAATTACTGGAATTAAGATAAACAACAGCTCTCCATATGGCAAAAGCGAGTACGAAAACGCCTCAAGCTTTGGTAATCCCATTGGCGAGTTAGTCCTGGAAGCGACTCGCTATTTTGGCCGACTTAGCCAAGGGCCCACAGTTCAACCCATAGCCAAGTTTGTGCCGAGTTCTGAGTACAAGTATAACACTAAAGTCGCGTCTTATTATAAAGATTGGACTACAGTGCCGGACCTTCCGTCAGGTGAGTGTTCCAAACCCATAATCATGCTCATCGCCGAGGAATCTGCTGAGGAGGACCATAACGCCAATTTTTTTATTGCCGATTATGACGATGAGAATGACATTTCTACCTATCGCACTGACGGCCTGGACGCGGAGCTCTTGCCCAGCGTGACAAACCCAGCCTCTTTTCCACCTTTCGGGGCATTTGAGTCTTTTAGCATTACTAATCAGTATCATCAAATAACAAGTTGGGAAAAGTTTCTTACGAGTGGGATAAAATATTTTTACGCCCACAACGCTGATAATGGTTGTTTAGCCTCTCAAATTAATTATTTAGGTAATGTTCACGGCATTTGTCCTTATGCGCCAGGTTTTGATGGCTCCTACTCCGCGGCGGCGGTCGCCTATTTTGGGCACACGCGCAATTTTGGCATCGGCGATCGGAAGATGGGCATAGACTATTACTCTGTCACCATGAGCGCCACTTATCCAATCTTGGAATTTCCGATTATTGACAATGATGGCCAAGAACTGACAAAAGTTACTATCCTTCCCTTCTCATTGTCCAATATTGGCTCGTACGCCAAAGATCGGTTTCTGGGTTTTTTAAACTACTATATCCTGGAGTGGTGGGTTGACACCAAAGGCATGCCCTATCACGTAAAAATCAAAGTCAATTATGAGGACAACGCTATTGGCTTTGATCCCACCTCCGGCTATCCCACCGCTGACTGGGATATGGACATCCTCATGGAGCACACCATAGATCTGGTAACTGATAGCTCCAGTCCGAACCGCGACGAAACCACTAAAATTAATTACAACGCCGACACGGTCAAAAACGTTACCTCTGGTATTTTGAAAGTCAATGGTGGGACCTATTACAAGTTCAAAAGTCATCTGACTCCATTTGCCATCCAGCCATCCGAGGTCAAGGGTTTACAGATCCGCTCCTGGAAAGTCAATAATTCTTGTGGCTATCCCATGGTCATGGGTTATCAAATCGGTGGCACCACGCGCGATGGAATGTATTTTGATGTGGGTCACGCTGGTGGCATCGCGCACATTTTTTCCACCCCGCCTTCGTGCAATTGGGCTTCTGTCCATACCCATGGCAATCCACCCGAAAACGGGACAGGATGCGGGAAAGCCTTTGGCACTTCCATGGGGCACGGATTAGGGGACCCGGAAAGCGCCGCGGCCATCAGAACTTTTACGTTCTCCTACGAACCGCCCATCCTTTTACTGGAATCTCCCATGTATTTCGCGGCCAAGTATGGCGGTTTTCAGGACATCAATGGCAATGGCGCGCCCGATCCAGGTGAATGGGAGGGAGATGACGGCTATCCGCGCAACTATTTCCGGGCGGTCAATATCTCGGATCTTCCAGCCAAGCTGGAGGCGGCCTTTATGGAAATAGCCCGCTCGGTTTCCACTGGCACCGCCACCTCGGCCTCAGTTAACTCCGTCTTAGGTGGGGGTATGTCGATTCAGACGGCCTTTTATCCCAAGTATGTGGATCCTAAGGACACGAAAAAATCCATCAATTGGGTAGGGACAGTTTTCGCCCTTTTTGTGGATAAATTCGGTAATTTCCGGGAAGATACCAACGGCGACCATTGGTTGGACAAAGATGACAAAGTGGTCACCTTCAATAGTCTCAAGTCTCCCCCGAACCCGGTCCCAGCCTGCTACTCGCCGACCAAATCCATCAGTCTCTGCTCGATTAATGAGTTGGGCGAAATTGTTGGGGACCCGGCCACCGCTGACAGCATTCATGATTTAAAGACCTTGTGGGATGTGGGAAAGCAGCTGGTGAAAAGATCGCCAAGCGATCGAAAAATTCTTTATGTTGACCCGGTGACCAAAGAGCTCAAACCCTTCATCGCGGATTCAGCCATTGAGTTATCAAAATTTATTTTGCACGACAATTACAAGAAAATTCTGCCGCCACCGGCCAACAGCCCCAATCAGTCCAAGGCCGCTACCGCTGTTAAGCTGATCAACTATATCAGGGGAACTGATAACCCTGACTGGGGATGGCGGAGTCGGACCATTGATAACCCCTGGGAAGCCGGGAACCAGGATATTGTCTGGCGACTGGGCGATGTCATTAACTCTAAGCCCGTAATTGTTGGCGAGCCGGCTTATAACTACGACTATCTATATGGCGACAAAACGTACGCCGAATTTAAAGCCGCTAACGCCACTCGCGAGCAAGTTGTCTATTTTGGCAGCAACGATGGCATGCTTCACGCCATTTTCGCTGGCACGTTCGGCTCATTAGCCGAAGGTAAAGTTGGTTATCAGGGCGATGATTTAGGCAAAGAGCTTTGGGCTATCATTCCTAGCTCTCTTTTACCTCATCTGCAGTGGCTGGCTGACCCACAATATGTCCATTCCTATTATGTGGACCTCAAACCCATGGTAGCGGACATTAAGAGAGATGACGGCCAATGGCGAACCATTCTGATTTGCTCCTTAAGACTTGGCGGCCGGGCCATTGAGGACCCCTCCTATAAGCCCACCGCGCCAAAATATTTCTATTCTGAGGTTTTCGCCTTAGACGTGACCGATCCCACCGCGGAGCCTACGCTGCTGTGGCGGCACAGCTCTGAGAATTTAGGCTTGCCTGTGGGACTCCCAGCGGTGGTCAAAAACCAAGATACCTGGTACGCTGTCGTGCCCAGCGGCCCGGCCACCGATTTTCCTGACCAAAAGACCGGAGTTATAAAATTCAACAGTCAGTCCCCCTACCTGGGCAACAGCGCTCAAAACGCCCGGCTTTTCATCATCAACGCGGAAACTGGCGCTTTGGCGAGAACAATTTTCGCCACGGATCAAAACAGCTTTTTTAACGATTCGTATGTGCCTATGCCCCTTAAGAGAAATACTTCAGGCTCTTGGAACGATGAGGCGGTCTATTTCGGCATGACCATCAGCCGCGACCAAGCCTGCCTGGATAAGGGCGGCGTTTATCGGCTCCAGATGGTCTCCACGGCTGACAATAACCCTGACACCATTGACGGGGCGCCTTTGGCTGTGGATGATTGGCTGCTTCGGCCCTTCGCCATGGTCAGTCAACCAGTCACTGGAGCGATCAACTCCACATTTGACTCCAATGGGAACTTAATGGTGCTTTTCGCGACTGGCCGGCTCTGGGGCGAGGATGACATCGTGCCTTGCGCTAAATCCAACACTTTCGCTTGCCAGGAAAACCACAAGCACTATTTATATGGAATCAAGGAAGAATTGATTAATGGCCGGATGACTTTCGCTGACCAGACCTCACAACTACCTTATTTGTTTGATGTTTCCAACGTGAGTGTCTATTCTTCAGGTCAAATTACTGGCCTTGAGGATAAAAATATATATACTTACAACAATCTGGCCAGCGAAATTAACTCTTCCTCGGTTCCAGGCTATAAACGTCGCCTGAACATGGCGACCATCCTCTTTGGAGAGGTGTCGACGGAACTGGCCCTGACTCAACCAAAAATAGTCAGTATCGGTGGAGGGCGCTCGGTTGTCTCCTTCACCACCTATGAGCCCACGGCCCCGACCCAGTCCTGTGGTGAGTTAGGCCGGGGTTATATTTACATTCTTGACTCCTACACTGGCCTGCCCGCCCCTTATTTAGCTCAGGTCTTCAGCGAGGTCACCTCTTCAGGCGGCACCGGTGGCTCCGGTGGGTCCGGAGGATCCGGGGGGTCTGGTGGCTCGGGAGGGTCAGGCGGCTCCGGTGGTGGCTCAGGTCAACCAGGGGGACCCCCAGGTCAACCCAACCCAATCCAAGGAACTTTAATTACCGGTGGGGACACTCTTGGGACCAGTCAGTCCACTGAGGTCATCGCGACCACAACTAGTTCAGGTAACGCTCAGTTTACCGCCGGATCTGGGGATTTCAATCTCAAGAAATATGAAATTGCCTCAAGCCTGCCGACCAGCGCCTCCATCGTCTCCTGGCGTGAAGTCTTTAACCCAGGTTTTGTTCTGCCCAAGGCCATCATGACCGAGGATCTGCAAATTAATCCCTGATAAGCGAAAGCCATTCGCTTCAGATTAAGTCGGGGGCCCAGGCCCCCGATTTTTTTTTGGCTAGCCAGAAATTGGCGTCAACTGACTCACCCCCCTCATTGGCCAGCCACAGGCCGACCCAAAAATGACGCCAACTCAAATTGAGGCGCGCCCTCCCCACGTTCTATCCCTGACCTTTATGGCCGCTTTCGCTCAAAAATTCGCGACCTCAAATTTTGACCTTGCCAGAAATGGGCTCTTTTCAGACAAATAATTCCTGACTCCCCGCGAGGCGGTTTCGCGGCTGTCAAAAATTAACCATTTCCCGCTTTCTTTCAAGAAAAATTTTATTTCAGATGTTATAGCCAAATTTTGGCTTTTGACCCAGGCCCGAGGAGCTGGGCCAAGCAAAGAATTGGCGAACGAAAAGCCAGCCAACCCTCAACCCGAGTTAAGGTTTGGTCAAATAATCGCCGATTTAGGAGCTTTCCGGAAAAATAACCCCGGGTCGCCTGAGTCTGGTCTGGACCTCTTGAGACGCTCCTGGCTCTGGAAATCTGTTGATTTAACGCTTACAAAATAGTCTTAATAGGCAATTATATTTAAATCAGAAAAATTCTCTCATGATTGAGGAAATTAGCGCGGCCTGGCGAGAAACTCTGAGGGTAAGGGAATATTTTTTTAATTCTTAAACTGGCGAAACGAATGATTGGATTAACCCTGGTTGGTCGGATCCTCAGACAGAAGCTGGTCAGACCCTGAACCAAGGCTGTTTAACTACCATGGTTATAATGGCGGAAATGAGACCGACGCGGCTGGGCGCGATAATTTGCGCCCTCAGCCAACTGGGCTTTTTTTTGAATAGCGCGAGATGGCCGGGCCAGGTGTTCCCGGCTGACCTCTAACCTTGACCCGCGGAATCTAGTCGCGTCCCGCCCAGAGCCCGCCCAAGACCCCAGCCCTCCAGGGGGCGGGAACCTCGCCCCACCCTGGAGACGGTGAGCCTCATTGTGGCTTTTTTCAAGGGTTTTTCGAGCCCTGACCAGAATAATAAGCCCAGAACTATAAGCCAAAACAATAAGCCAGGCCTTTCGGCTCATTTCCCCAAAACCCGCTGAAGAGAGGCGCCAGGGGAATTCTCCCCCGCCGGCGACCGGGCGGGAGGCGCCCCGCCCAAACCACGCCAGGGACCTGGGCCCTGGTTATTGGGGCAAGCGGAACCAGACGGAACCAGGCGAACCAGGCGAACCAGGCCCGCCCCTTGACCTGAGCCAAAAGTCAGCCAAAAGCCGCCTGGCGACCAGCCTGGCGGCTCACCCTCTCAACCATCATCCCGGGCGGTCACCTTAACCCGGCCCGTGGCCCCGATGACCCGCTTTTCCGGCTGATACATACCCTCAGCCGCGGTGGGAGGCAGAACAAAATCCCCCTCAGTCACCGCCCGCAGCTCATAGGAGAGGCTGGTTTTCTGATCTAGATAAGGCTCAATCAGGATCAGACGGTCCTCGCGAATCTCCGCCCGCGTGGAGCTCCCGCTCTCGGTTTTGGCTATCTCCAGGCCGCCGGGAAGGAGATCCGCGATCACGACGTTCTGGAGACTCTCCTCCTCCGTCTCCAACACAATTTTGACTTTGACTTTCTGGCCCTTGGGAACCTGGATCTCCACGGGTTGGTCCCCAAACTCCAGGACTGAGCCATCCTCGAGAGTCCAGGTCTTGGTTAACTTGAGCCCCTGGGCGACCGGCGGCGGCGACTCCACCGGCACCCCGGCGACCACGCCGCTGTACCAGGGCCGGCCCTGGCCGGTGATGGCGATGGTCAGGACATTAGCGGGATTGGCGATGGCCTGGTCAAAAGCCGCGCCGCGCCAGGAGCTCATGTCCTGATGAGTGGCTGTTCCCAGAACCAGGTCGCCCACCAAGAGCTTGGCCTCATAGGGAGCCCCGGCCTGGGACCGTTTCATATAATTGGCCAGGGCCCACAAAGCCAGGCCGTTTTCCTGGGTGTTGGTCCAGCCTCCCTTGGAGCCGATTGTAGCCACCTGGGCGGCCAACTCCCGGGTCCGCTCGGCCAGCGGATCGACGGCGCTCCAGGCCAAAAGCCACAGGGCCTCGTTGCGAGCCCGACTCTCCAGGCTGGAGCGAGAGAGGCTCAAGGTGGAGAGATTCCAGTCCAAACCCTTCTGGTCCAGCTCCAGCAAAGGCCGGGAGTGGCCCTCTTTCAAGGCGATGGCGCCCGAAAGAAAGATGAGGGCCGAGGGTGGCAAAACCGCGGACCTTTCCCGCAGGGCGTTGATCCAGCCCGCCTGATAATCGCCGTTCAGGGCCAGGACATACAGAGCGTAGGCCTTGGTGGCCAGGATATAGTCCAGGGCCTCGGACTCGTCATATTTAGCGGCCAGATAGTTGCGCAAATAGCTGAGGGTATCCTCCAAAAGGCCAGCCGGGAGAGCGCGCTGTTTTTTGGCCTCGGTCAGGAAGTGGGCCGCGTAGACCGAGCCCCACTCATAAACGTCCAGACCGCCAGGCCAGAAAGCCATTCCCCCTTGAAATGTCTGCATGGTGGCCAGCCTTTTAATCGCCGCGGCCAGGCCAACCTGGGCCTCCAAAGCCTCGGCCTCGGAGAGGGTTTCCAGATCCGCCGCGGCCAGAAACAGCCAGGCCCGGGAGACAGTCTGCTCCAGACAGCCATAGGGATATTGACTGAGGTAAGCCCGAGCCCGATTGGCCTCCACCCAGGGCCCGGCCGCCAGACTCAGGGAGCCAGTGATGGTCCCGGCCAAGAAACCCTCAATCGGCGGTCGCCAGGTCTCCGTGGCCGAGGCCATCGCCCCGCTGACCGCCCGCGAGACCCGCGGATACGGGGGCCGAACCACGGTGGTGGCCAGCCCCACAAAGCTCTCATCGTTATAAGAGCCGAAAATCTTGAGCTCGGCCGGGCCCACCAGAGCCTGACCCGGGTCGCCAACGGCTTTTAAGCGCAACTGAAAAACCTGGCTCTCCCCCGGGGCCAGAGCCACCGTCAGGCGCCCCTCCCGCCAGCCCGGGGCCGCCACCAGGCTCAAGGGGCCAGAAAACTCCAGGCCCAGGTCCAGTTTAGCCGGGGAACTGTCAGGATCCAGGTAGACTCGGGTATTGACGGAAAACTCATCGCCCGGGGCCAAGGCCAAAGGCAAAGCTGGCTCCACGGTGACAGGCCGACTGATCCGCAGGCTCTGATTATAAAGGCCATAGCGCCGCCCCTGGGCGGCCACCACGGTCAAGCGGCCCTGACCGCTGTACTCTGGCAGGTCTAAAACCGCCTCCCCCACCCCGTCCGGGCCGATGGGCACGGTGGCCAGAAAAATGGATAAGAGCTCCTGCTTTCTTTGGAAGGGGGAAAAGAGCCCAGCCCGCTCCCCCCCGCCTGGGGCCAGAAAGGCCGAGGTGGGTTCCTCCAGAGGCAGAAGAAGGTCCCGCAAATCGTGAAAATAGCTGATCAGGGACCGGCTTCGGCTGAAATAGTCCAACGGGTTCGGAACCTGATAATTGGTTAAGGACAAAATCCCCTCGTCCACCAAAGCCACGGTGGCCTCGCCCGCGACGGGCCGGCCCTGGCTATCGGTGAGGCGAATCTTGAGGGGGACCGAGGTTTTGGGGAGCAGCCGGGCCGGGGTCTCCACTTGAAGGTCCAGACGCCCCACCGAGCGGTCCATCTCCAGGGAAACCCGCCCCAGGGCCAGAAAATTACTGGCCCCAGCCGCCACTGGCCGAGCCAGAGCCGCCGTCAACTGGGCGTTATTGACCACCTCCGGGGGGAGAGGAATTCGGACCTCAGTCACCCCGCCTTTAACCTCCAGCGTTTGGGACCACAGCGGTCGGTTCGTCTCCAGGGTCAACCAAACCGTCCCGTCAAAGGGGGCGACAATTTGGACCCGGGGGACATCACCAGGGAAGTAAAAGGCCTTGTCCAGGGTCAGGGTGACCTTGTCCGCCGGCCCCGACTCCTCCGGACGGGTCGCGGCCAGGCCTTGAACCCGCAAACGGCGGGCGATCACGGCTTCCTCGTCGGGAACCTGAACCGAGATCTCGTAGAGGCCGGGCTCAGCCACCTGAAATTTTAAGCTCCCCTGGCCCTGGGCAAGGCTGACCGTCTCCTCCAGAACCGGGGTCAACTCCTCGACGCTATGGCGGTAAACCCGACCGTAGCGAACCTCAGAGTAGTAGCGGTCTTTGACCTGGGCGAGGGTGATCTTTAAAGATTCCGTGGGGGCCGGTTGCCCCTGAGCGGTCAGGGCGGCCAGAAAAACCTGGCCTGGGCGCCCTACGGCCAGCTCGTCCGGGAGTTTCAGACCCACCAGAGTCTGGTGGGGATACCACTTGACCTTCTTGGTGGTTCCCTCCAGGCGCCCACTATCGGCCTCGACCGCGAGGGAGAAAGTCAGATTAACCACGTTCGGGAGAGTAGCCAGCTCCAGGCCCGGCTCAAAGGCCTCGCCCCAGGCCCCGCTCTCATCCAGCTCGCCCTCGCGGGAGAGGATGTCGCCTTTAGTCAGATTTCCCTGGGGGCCGACGAAGTCAAAAGCGGCCAGGCTTGGCTCCCCGGTCTTCGGGGCTCCGGCCTCGCCTTCTTCTGGCTCGGGGACGGCAAAATGGCCCGTCTTCGCTCGAGCGGTTAGGGTAAACGGCAACTCCGAGCCCGGGGCCCCAAAGAGGTACTGGGCGCTGGCCGCCAGATTAATGGTGGGCTCAGCTCCCCAAAACTCCGCCTGGTCCACGCTCAATTTCACGTTCAGTCGCGGTGGGACGAAATCATCGACTTTAAAACCGCCCTGGGCCAGGGGCGAACTCGACCCGGGGATGAAAAGGCGGATCTGGTAGGGCCCGGTCCGGGCCGAAAAGGGAATCTGGGAGACAAAGTCCAACGAGCCGGCCAGGGAAACCTCAGCCCGGCCTTCGTCAATAACCCGGTCGTCCGGGTCCACGACCCGCCACAGGAGAGGAAAGCTCTCCTTGGGGGGGTTCTGGCTCTGGTCGCGGATGAGGGCTTTGACTCGCAACGTCTCCCCGGGTTTCCAGATGTCCCGGGGCAACAGAAAAAGCCCCTCATAGCCGGCGGTCAGAAACGGGTCGCCTGAGCCCCGCTCCTCCTCCAGGTAACCCACCTGGCTGTCAAACCATTTGGAATGGCGGTCCTCCTGCCAGTAGCTGTTGTAGCCCTCCTCGTACTGGCTTTTGGGGCCCTGGCCAAAGAGCAGGTAACTCAGGTCCCCCTCCCGCTGGGCGGTCACAAAGACCACGGCTTTTTCGTCCACCTTGGCCAGAACCAGGCCTTTGGCGTCGCTGACCCCCTCAAAGACCACCTGATTGGCCTGATCGTAAAATTTCACCTGGGTCCCGGCCAGGGGTTTGGCCGTGGCCAGGGAAGCCACCCAGACCTGGATCTGGCCTGGGTAAACCCGAGCCGACAACCCCAGGTCGGTCACCACCACCGGCAAATACCGCTGGGGGTTAGCGTTGAAATCGTCATAATCGTAATAAGGCTTATTAAAATTATCGTCCGCGTAATCATAGCGATTAATGGCGGCGCGATGCCCGCCCTCCAGAATCACAATGGGGGTGACCTTCAAAACATAGGCCCCCAGGGGCTCCTTGAATAAGCCCCCCAGGTCCAAAAGGCGCTCAAAGCTTGAGTCCCCCGAGCCCACGGGAACCTCGAAGTCCAAAAGGTTTTTCGACATTTGCAAGCCCAGCCGGGCCTTGCGCTCCGAGTCTAAAATCGGGGCGGAGCTCAAAAGAAACGGTAGATTATTCTCATAAATCCGCCAGGCCTGGACTCGAATGGAGTCAGTCTCCCGGCCCGCCACCTTGACGAGCAGAGGTTTGAGCGGGCTCAGATAACGCCCCCGGCCGGTAAAAGTCAGACGCGACTTGGGCTCCCCGGTAAACTGGGCCAAAAACTCGACCGGCTCAGTCAAGACCCCCAACTCGGAGGGCAGGCCCGGCAGCAGAGTGATCTTGACTCCCTCCCGGGTAAATGGGGCCCGGATCCGCAAAGTCGAGTTATGGTTTGTCAACTCCATCTGGAAAGGTAGCGGTGGGTCCAGACGGATGAAACCGCTCAAATCCTTTTCTGGGAATCTCTCCCGAATGGAGATGTCAAAATAGGAGTCCCAGGGGTACTCCTCGCCGCGCTCCAACCCGGCGTCCCGAATGGTCACGTTGTTCTGGACCTGGGCGGTAAACTCCACTCTGGACAGATTCCCTTTTTTATCCCGGCTCGCCAGGTTCTTGATGAGCAGCCGCAAGTGGGCCCCATTGGGGGAATTGAAGATCAACCGGGCCACCAGCCCGGAGCTATCCAACTCCAGCTGGGGGTCTAAGGCCGTGGTCAGCGAACCCGAGTCCTGGAACAGGCCCAGTTTTAAAGCCCGCCGCAACTCCTGCTCGTTTACTGGCTTATTCAAGACCAACTCAAAGATGGCCCGACCCTTCGGGGTAAAACCAGCGGACTTGAAACTTAAAACCTTGAAACGATCAAAGTAAATATCGTTTTCGCTCAGTTTTTCCCAATCCTCAGCTCCGAAAAGAGTTTTCTCCTTGGAGATCAGGCCAACCAAATGGCCTTGAAAGACGCTGGCCTTCAAGTCCAGGACGGAGACAAAGCTCTCCCGAAAGGCTAGTTGGAATTTCTGGTCCACGATTTTGTCCGCGTAATCGTTCGGGCTAAGACCTTTCAAACGCAAGACCAACTCGCTGGACCCGATCCAGCTGGCCTCCCAGCCCGGGTCCGGCTCAAGGGTCACGGGCGTCTCGGCCAAGGTGATTATCCCCCGCTTGACTTCCTCAGGGCCGACCATGGGATAATTGAAAATCAGGATCAGATTGATCCCGCTTGAGCTCAAGGTTTCGTTCTGGAGCGAGGCCAAAGCCATGACCCGCGGCTCGGGCAGGGAAATGAGGCTGGCTCCATCGGCCCGGCGCTTGACAATCAGGACTCGGCCTCCCCCCGAGGCCCGGTCCGGCGTGATATTCGGGCCCCGCTTCCCCCCCCAGTCAAAAGCCAAGGGCTCTTGGAGCAGGCGCCGGAAAAACTCCTCCCGCGATAGCCCAGTCCGAATCCGCAAGGTGGAGCCATTATCCCGCCAGATAAACGTCAGCCCTGACCAGCTGGCCTTGAAGGGCCTCTCCTCCTCGGTCAGGGGTTTGCCAGCCAGGCTGTAATCAATCGGGAGCCGCGGGGTAAAGGTCAGCTCCAAGACGACCTGGCCAAACTCCTCTTTGACCTTCTCGCCGCCTAATTTCATGGAGAGACGAGCCTCCCGCCAGACCCAGGCGGCGGGGGCTTTCTGGGAGGCGCGAGGCTTCGGGCCAACACCGGCCGCCGCCGGGGTCGGAATGGAGCTTGAGCCCGAGTCTGATTGAGCTGGACTCGAAGTCGGGGAGCTTGGGCTGGGTTCGGCTGGCTTGGGGGCGTTCGCGACTGGGCTGGGTTTAGCCGGCTGAGTCGGGGGGCTCTGGGGCGGAGTGGTCCGCGAAGACAAAAACAGCAGGCCCAGACCCGCGACCACGACCAAGGCCACAACGATCAGGACTTTGGTCAGATGATTCTTCATGGGAGCTCCTTCACAGCGGGGGTAATCAGCTTGAGGCCACCCCCAAAACAGCCGGTCAAAAACAGCTGGTCAAAAAAAACCAAGAAAAAACGCCTGGTAAAAAGAACTTTTCAAAAAAAAAACGACCGAAAAAACGCCCCAACTCCAAAAAAAACGGCGTCCAGCCCAAAAAACCTGGTCTCTCAGCCCGCCTAGTCCCGAAAATCCGGGCCTACCCGCAGAATCGGGACCTCGGGCGACCCCAGGGCCATGGTCGCCCGAAACTCACTTTTAGCCGTCTGGTTCTGGTTATCCACCAGGGTCACCACATGCTGGCCAGGAGTGAGCGGCAGAATGGGGGTGCGACCCGGCCCGGCCACAGCGAAGAATTCCCCATCCACATACCACCACACCGGACCCAGGGCTCCCTCGCTTTTAAGCGGCAAGGCCTCCCCTTCCCGAGTCAGCCGGATGGTCGCCCCAGGCAAGGGCGAGGTGATCATGGCCTCAGCCCGGCCCACCGAGGAGCCGGCCTTTTTGGCCATAAAGGCGGCCAGTTCCCGGGGCCAGTGAATAACGGTCCGCCCAGCCTGCCGAACGTGCAACTGGCAAGGTTGGGTCCGGGCAAAACGCGTCAGGCGCCAGGCCGACCGCCCCACCGGACAGAGGGGCCCGGCGGGCTCCCCCGAGAGGGGACAGGCCTGATAGGCCGAGACCCCGGCCGGAGGCTGAGGCCAGGCCGGAACCGGGCCCAGGTCGCGGGCCAGGAGCGCGGCCGGGGTGGCCAAAGCGGCTAGGCCACTGACCCCGGGATGGCCCTGACCACTGGGGTCCCCCAGCCACAGGGCCACCACCCGATCCGGGTGGTAAGCCACCAGCCAGGCGTCCCGATAGCCGTGAGAGGTGCCAGTCTTGAAAGCCAGGCCCTGGATCGCCAATCCGGTGGGCAACCGACCGGGCTCGGCCAAAATCTGGTTGATGAGCCAACTGGCCTCGGGGCTGAAAAGCTCCAACCCCGGGCTGACCCTGGCCCCCTCCCCCGCCGTCGCCGGCGTGAGTCGCGACTCCTGGGCCCGCCCTTGGTTGGCCAGAGCCCCATAGGCCCGGGCCAGCTCGCCCAGGGTGGCCTCGCTGCCACCCAGGGCCAGGGAGTCGCCATAGTCCCGCTTCGGGTTAAGGGTGAACCCGGCCCGGCTCAGGCTGGCCTGAGCCCGGGTCTGGCCCAGGAGCCTTAAAACCCGGATGGCCGGGGCGTTGAGAGACTCGGCCAAAGCTAGGCGCGCCGAAACCGGTCCCTGATAGCGACCGTCAAAATTGCGTGGGGCCTGGCCGCCCAAACCGTGGGGAGTGTCGGCTAAAAGGCTGGCCGGAACCAGGAGGCCCTCCTGGATGGCGGCCAAGTAGAGAAAAGGTTTGAGCGTGGAGCCCGGGGAGCGCTTGGCCTGGGCGCAATCGACAAACCCGAAGGGGCCCTGGGGCCGGGCGTTCCCGACATAGGCCAGGATCTCGCCGGTTCGGGGCTCCAGGATAATTCCGGCGGCGGTAACCACTGGGGGAAAATCCCGCAGAGCCTGGGTCAGGCGCGTCTCCAGGCTGGCCTGGGCCCGGGCGTCCAGGGAAACTTTTAAGCCCTGATAATCCGCCCCCCCCCAGACCCAAAGGCGGGGATGGCGGCGGAAAACCTGCTCCCCAAAGTGGGGGGCCTGGTCAGGAAAGGGCCGACGCTGGCTGACCAGGGGCTCGGCTAAAGCTATTTGGAGCTCATGAGAGCTGATAACACCTTTCTGGGCCAGGCGCCGCAGCAGAATGTCCCGCCGCCGCCGGGCCCGTTCCGGGTGGCGGTCCGGTCGGTACAGGGCCGGGCCGCGCAAAATGGCGATCAAAGTCACGCTCTCGGCCAGGGAGAGATCCCGGGGCCTTTTCTGAAAATAAGCCCAGGCCGCCGCTCCCACCCCCTTGAGGTTACCACCGAAGGGAGCGATGTTGAGGTAGAGCTCCAGGATCTGGTTTTTGGCGAGACTCCTTTCCAGTCTCAGAGCCTGACCAAACTCCAGGTATTTGGCCCAGAGAGACCGAGGTCGCGGCTGGAGGAGGCGAACAGTCTGGGCGGTAATGGTGGAGGCCCCCGAGACGACGCGGCCAGAGAGAAGATTTTCGCCCAAGGCCCGCGCCAGAGCCAGAGGATCAACCCCGGGGTGAGACCAGAAGCGCCCGTCCTCAATAGCCACCGCCACCTTAGGTAGCCAAAAGCCCAGCTCCTCGGCGCGGACAGGCAGGAGCCACTGGCCCTCAGCCGAAAGCCGGGCCAACATCAATCGCCCCTGGCGGTCCAGGAGGGTCGGGGAAACCGGGGGCTGGGCCACCGGGGGGTCCAGGAAACAAACCGGGACCGCCAAGAGCAGGAAAAACCCGAGGCCCAACCAGCCCAGCCGCCGCCCCAGCCAGGCCAGGCGACTCCAACGACGACCAAGGGCCGGTTGAGCTGAGGAGGCGGCTGGGTGGGCGGATTGGGGGGGGCAAGCGGACATCGGAACCTCGCGAAAGGGGATTATTTTGTCTTGAGGGTATTATAGCCAGAGTTTTATGGAAAATTTATGGAAAGAGAGAGGATTTTTCATGAAAAAGAGCCGGACTCCCCCGAGGGGGCGGCGGCCGAAAACTCTTAGCCTCGCCCCCACGGGCGGCCCAGACCCTCTCCCGGCCGTAATTTTGGTCTATGAGCGAGAGCTAAAGGAGCTGGTCTAACATTTTAAACTGAGAACATTTAAAATGAGATCATAAAATGAGACCGACAGTCTCTAACATATTCTCATTTTTAACCAGAATTAAGGATATTATATCCCTCAACGATCTGATTGTCAAAAAGTCTTGGGGCTCAAGGGTAACCAGCCCCAGCCCTCTTGGGACGTTGACTTTTCTGATTTCCAGTTTTTCGGGATGGCCCAGAAAATAGGCCAATGACTCCAGGCTAATTACGCTCATTATCCTAAGTTTTTCTTTAGGCGCGGGCTCTTCATAATTATAATGAAATTGGGTATTTACCAAAAAAACACTTCGGATAAAGCTCTGAACTGTTGTCCTGCTATTTATCAAAATAAAGTTATATTGAAGGATATAGAACATTAATAGGCCATAATTGTAACTTCCGATTATTTCTCTGAGCGTTATTCGAAATTTTTAAAAATAAATATCTAAATTCATTATCATTTTTAAGATCTTTCGGATAAAGAAAAATTGAGTATAATGCCTTTTATCAGAAGTTTCAGATAAAAGGCAGAGAGGGGATTCAGGTCAACTAAATTAGTTAACAAATAGCCACCATTTTTTTGTCCAAAATTTTCCAAAAAACTTACTCATTTTGGATTATCTATATACAAATAATATTTAAATATTTGTTTTGTTATAATAAATTATTATATATATAATAAAAACTTATTTACAAATATATAGACATAATTAACATATAAGTTGATAAAAAAATTAAAATTCAATGTAGTTAATTTGACCTTAAGTCAAGTTTTACAGCAAAACGTTAAAGAGCGACAGATAAAGTTGTTAGGTTCAATCATCAAAAGCTAAGACAATAAATATTAAATAACTATATATTTTTTTACTTTATTAATTAAATACACTATATTTTGATATTTTAAAAATAAAATTTTATCCTCTATTGTTAAGAAATTATCGGAAAGCTGCCAGGGAAAAATGGAACATCACCTATTATTACCGGATTTTACACGGAGAAGGAAGGATTTACCGAAACGTCGGGGACGACCAAAAGAACAATCTTTACAATTTGGGACCATCAGTCGCCGCCGGGCCAGGTCTTGACCTCATATTCTGTCGCTAAGGGCGGCGGGTAACCTTTCTGTCCTTCAGCGTTACCCCTACTTTTGAGCGGCCATAAACGCCTAAACCCATTTCAATGATTTCTTTCGCGTCCAAAATATACTGACTTGAGTATTCTTTAGTCGCGATTTGTTCCAGCCCCTTTTGGGCCAAACTCCGAGCCTTTTCCCGCTTATCCTCAATTGACAATTTAGAGAAATCTTGCGGTTCTCTCTCAAATTTAATTTCAATAATTACATAAACACCATTTGAAAATACTAAATCAAGATCAGATTTACCAAGGGATGAGGCTACTTGAGATCTGACATCAATTTCCA
>JAISMU010000187.1 GCA_031276635.1 Deltaproteobacteria bacterium
AGAAGATTTAGTCAAGTAGAGATAAATGTTCTATTATTTTTTAAATTATTTTATATAATTATAAAGTCTAATTTAACTATTTAAAAATACAAATATTTGATATTTGAATTATATTGGTAAAAAATAAAAATTGTCTAGTATATAATCTTATTTTAATTATTTTTAGCCTATAAGTCTTGTTTAGCATTATAATTATTAGGATGGCGCGCTTATTTAGTTAGATCTTCTCCTCCAATAAGGCTGCCGAGGACTGCCAGCCTCCGTTAGTTTATAGTTTAAAATAATATTAACTATTAAAAAAAATTTTTTTTCGATAAGTAAATCTAGTATAATATTGTATATGATTTTATTATAGTTGATTCAAAACTTAATTTACTTTTTTGCTCTAAAATTAAGTTAATTAAACAAATATTTTAGTTAAGTTTAATATTGTTACTTTCTTTGAGATGAATTTAGAATTTTTTTGATATTATTAAAAGATTAAAGAC
Organism: Deltaproteobacteria bacterium; assembly: GCA_031276635.1. Lineage (GTDB taxonomy): Bacteria > Desulfobacterota > Desulfarculia > Adiutricales > Adiutricaceae > JAIROO01. The sequence goes on from JAISMU010000187.1 coordinate 489, forward strand.
TATTCAGACCGAAGCCAAAGGACTGAATTATAGCTTGGTTTCAGGAACTGGGTAGGGTCTAGGCATCGATCTTTTTCAAAAGCTCTTGAAAAAAATGGCCCAGCTTTCTTGTTGGCCTCTCTTGGTCGCCGGGACAGGTTAGGCTGAATGGAGACTGAGGAGCTGGCGGCTTCTTTGCCTTGGAATGGTTCCGCGGTGGTGAGCTTCTCGGCTGAGTTTTTGAGTTTGCGCCAGAGGTGGCTGACCGCTTATTTGACCAGGTACTCTTGCCATTGTGGCTAAAGACCAGATCCGTCCGCTGGCCGAGCTGGGTGAGGAACTTTTCTACCCTCTCGCTCTCCTGAGGAGCGGCCCCAAGCCGAGAAGGAGAAAAAGCCGTCAAACCCAGAAAGAGGGCCAGGTTAAAAGAAAAAGCGCATAAAGTATTAGATAAATAAAATTACTATTGAAACTAAAGAACCCCTAACGCAAAAAGAACTATTTGATAAAGCGCAAAAATTTTTATTTAAGGTATATAAAAGATCCTTAAAAGTATTATTTGATAGCTATTTAGGGTATATAATTTAAAAAATTTTTACACTGAAATTATTAATATTGTTTTTAAAAAAGTTGTCGATGATATTTCATATAAACTTTTTAACATAAATTTTTTAGATGTAGAATTTCAGCAATAAATAATAAGCAGGCCTGGGTTGACATTTTTTATTTGGTTAGTAGCTTACATAAAGAGAAAAAACGTAAAATTCTCTGTATAATATTTTTCCTTCAAAAATTAAATCTAGAAACTTTAATGTTTATGATTTTGGTTGTGGTGAATTTAGGCTTCAAATTGTTTATTTATCTGATTTTGACACTAATACTATTTTATTGAAATATAAAAAAAGATTGAACATTCATCTAATACTAAGTATGAGTTGGCAGACATTTTTTTTAGTTGAATTTAATGCAGTTGTTTAACAATAAATTTTATTTTTATATTTTATTTATAATATAGTTTAAATTATTGATATTATAAAAGTTTTTAAGATAAAGATATATGTTCTTCTATTTTTGTTCTTTTTACTTTTTATTATGGTTAAAAAAAATATATCTGAGAGTTTTGTAATGTTTCGGAAAATGAGCCCTTTCGCTGCAAAATTATTGAAAGATTTCGCTATTGAAACATTTGGGGATCTTTTCTCGGAGAAAGCTAAGAAGGATCAGGTTAAAGCGGAAATCGCTAATAAGGAAAATGATATCGCTAAAGTTGAAGCGGAGATCGTTAAGAAGGAAAAGATTATCGCTAAAGTTAAAGCGGAAATCGCTAATAAGGAAAATATTATCGCTAAAGTTGAAGCGGAGATCGTTAAGAAGGAAAAGATTATCGCTAAGGTTAAAGCGGAGATCGATAAGAAGGAAATGATTATCGCTAAGAGGGACAAGGCTCTTATGGCCTCCGCTAAAAAACTTTTATTGGCCGGCGATACTACTAAACGAATAGCTTTTTATACTGGTTTAAGCATAGAAACAGTTAAAAAAATAAGTAAAGAAATTCAGAGTGAGAAGACTTAGTTAATTGGAGTTAAAAATTTTCAATTTATATATGGATTTGTATGATCACAATGTTTTAATAATAAAATATTTAAATAATATTTTATTATATTATTAAAAGAATATTGACGCTTTAAATATTTTTAAGTATGGATTATTAGATATTTTTTAGATTAATTTTAATATCTTTATTAATAAATAAAACTAATTTAAGGCCTCAAAAGTCCAGGTAGCTTTTATTCCTAACCGTGAAGTTAAAAACGTGAGCCCCTAGCTCAGAAGGCCCGGCTTGAGGAGAGCTGACTTGGGGACAATTCAAGCGCGCCCCCCTCGCTAATCCCCCCTGGTGGACGGTTAGTCTTCAAATCAAACTTTTTCCTCACGACCTTAGACCAATACCAAAATTAACCTCAGCTCCTAAACCGCTTCTTGGCCCGGATTTTGCTTTTTTCTCAGGTGGCGGGCCGGCCCAGAGAATACTGGGCAAATTTGGCCGCCCGCCGCCGGAATTCCCTCCGGCCAAGAAGGAAGGCCGCCCATGTCCATCAACTCTGTTCTTTTCCAGAATAGCTCCTATGTCCGGGAGCCGGCCTTGTTAGGCGTTGACCGCTCGCGCAACTATGAGTCTCTGGCCGAGTATCTGACTGGCCAGCAATCCGCCGCCACTACCGCCGCCTCGGCCCAGACCCTGGATCAGGTGGATCTGGCCCTGGATAAGGTCTCCGATAAGATGCTCTCCGAGATCGCCGCCCTGACCGCTGAGGTGATTAAGGATAACCCAGAGTTTCAAAGTGACTACGTCCTGGCCATTATAGAGGATGGCCAGAACCGTCAAGCCCGAGTCTACAGCCGGGCCGAAATCCTGGCCTCTTTTGAGGGGACCGAGGAGGAAAAGGCCCAGTTGGCCCAATCTCTGGCCGAAAACCCTCTACTGACCTATTCCTCGGCCGCCAATCTTCCTCAGAGCTCGGAAAGCCCGGCCGCCCTGGCCCTGGCGGAGAAGATCAACTCCTTTTTGTCGTCCAATGAAAAGCTTTTGAACACCCTGGACAAATACGGCTTTAACCCCTTCGCGGCTTTCGCGGCCGCGACCGAGGAGGCTTGAGGCGGGCGGGCTGACCAAAAATTAACCCCCGCGGTGAAGGGTCAGGTCAGAAAACCGATTTTTCAGCGAGCCCGAAAGTCTGGCTGATTTCCGGGCTCAGGGTCAGGGCCTTAGGCCCGAGGCCTTAAGAGTCAGGTGGGCGCTTGACTCAGATTTTCACGTCGATTAAGAACTGGTAGTAAGGGCCATCGGCGCAGGCTCGGCAGAGGGTCTGGCCGTTTTTGGTCACGTCCCGGTGGTCCAGGACCATTTCGCCGCAATTCTGGCAGGCCACCGCTCGGGTGGGTGGTCCGGGCTCTTCGCCTGGGCCAATGGTCAGAGCCACTTTCTGGACCCGAAAAATGTCCTCGTCTTTTTTGGCCAGCCAGTAGGCGACCAGGTCCGCGTTCTTGGGCGGGCGATCTTGGTCCACCACGCTGATCCGATAAGCTTGGCCGCTCTTGAGGTCCAAGAGGGACATGGCGGTTTTGCCATAGTTAAAAAGTTTGACCCGGCGGCGGCCTATGGTGACACCGGTAACCACGTAAACGGCGTCGGCCACGCAGCGGTCTGATTCCAGATAGACCACCAGGTCCCGCAATTCCGCCTGGGGGTCAAGGCTTAAGAGCCTCAAGCCCAGTAAGGCCATCCTGATACCCAGGATTTGGCCGCCGCAAATATGGCCATGATAAGTGGCCGCCTTGTCCAAATAATCTCGCCAATCCGGCATGTCAGCTCCCAAAAAAAGATAAAGAGTCAGGCTTGGGGTCGTTGGAGATTAACTTTCCTGGACCCGCTTTTAAAGATGGCTTCGCATTGATCCGTTTTTACGCCTTGGATCAATTGAGGCGTGTCGTCCACGATGAGACCGGCCAGGGTCGCCACCCCGTAGTCAAACAGGAGGGGGGTCAGCGGGACGCTGGGGCCCACCAGAGTGACCACGGCCTGGGCTGAGAGCTCCAGGAGCCGGGGCAGGGTCTTGTTGATGAGGGCGGAGCCGGTCACAAAAACATAGTCCTGTTCGGGCAGGATATACTCGGCCGCCGAGTCCGGCAGGTCCCCAGGCTGGGGGTTGCGCTCTAAAATGGTCAACTGACAGGAGCTCTTATATCTGTTCAAGTAAGGAAAGTGGCCGACCACGGCCACTTTCCGGCCTTTGACCTCGTTAAGGTAGAAGTCAAACGCGTCCAGCCCGGGCTTAGCCAGAGGCCGCGAGTTAATGGCCGCGTTGATGGCCGCCAGCCCGACGGCGGCCTGGTTAAAATCCCAGGATTTGACGAACTGGGCCGTCTCCCGGAGGCTCAACCCCACAGGGGATTGGGGCGGGTCGCCCCCAGGTTTTTGAGCCAGGCCCACCGCCCCGCTGGCGGTGGTCACCATGAGCCAGAACCGACCGCTTTCAAAACCAGTCACTGGTTGGCCCGGGTCGGTCAGGGCGAGCAGCTGGTCGTACAGAGCCCATTTCTCAGTTGGCGTTTTCAGCATAAAAAGGCCTTTCCAGGCCAGAGTCCCCAGGGAGTCAGCTAGCTGGGAAAAATTAGCCTGTTGAAACGATAACAGCTTAGTAATATTTAAATTTATAAAAAAGGCAAATAAATATAAATTTTTAAAATGAAAGTAGTTTACAAAAACAGTAGTTACTAGTATTTTACTTTTTTCTATAGGCTGTGTCAAGGGCAGCCGATAAAAATTGGCCTGACCAGAGCGAAAATCCGGCCGGCTTGGGCTATACTTTTCAGCGCGGTCTCGGCCCTTATCTGAACCAAGGCCGTCAGCCCCAGGAGGAGGGTGGGTCATGGTCGTGGGGAGATTTTTTCAGGGATGGGGCGCTTTTATCGTTAAAAGACCTGTTCTCATCTGTCTTCTTCTGCTGGCTATCTCAATTTTTCTGGGCTGGCGGGTAACCAAGCTCAAATTTGACAACTCCAACGATATCTGGCTTGAGGAGGTCAATCCGGCCCTCCAGAGATTGACCGAATTTCGGGAGTTGTTTGGCAATGAGGATTTCGTCTACCTGGTTTTCGCGGGCCAGGATTTTTTTGAGCCCGCGACCGTGGCTCTTTTGACGGAGCTGGGCGAGGAGCTCAAGGAAAAGTTACCGTATGTCAAAACCGTTCGCTGGCTGGGGGACGCCGAGTATCTGGAGGGCCGCGAGGGAGAGTTGGTCGTCGCCAGTTTCGCCGATTTCAGCCAACCCCCGGCCACCAAAGAAGAGACGCGAGCCCGGGTTTTAAGGGAAAAAATTTACCAGAACCTGCTTTTTGACCAGACCGGGGAAGTCATCGGTCTGAGCGTGGATTTTGAGCCCTACGGGGACGAGGTGGACCCGGAGACCAAAGTTTTCGCGGCGGTGAGCGCGGTCCTGGCCAATCCCAAATATCAGCCCTTGGCGGCCAGGGCGGTAGGGCCACCGATACTGCACACGGTTTACAATCAACTCAGTTACTCCGAGGCGATAAAATTTTTACTCCTGGGCTTGGCGGTCATGGTGGTTATCCTCTGGGCTCTGGGTCGGTCAGCCAAGGACGCTATCGTTCCTTTGATGATCATAATAATAAGCCTTGTCTGGGCTTTTGGGCTCACAGAGTTTCTGGGCTTTAAGCTTAATGTCTTCGTCATTTTACTGCCTATTCTTTTGTGTTGCGCCACGGTCGGCGACTCCACCCACATCATTGAGCTCGTCAGGCAGGCCAGGCGGGCTGGGAGCTCGGGGGTCAGACCCCTTCTTAGGGCCCTGGGCCGCTCAGGCGCGCCGTGCCTCATCACCAGCCTGACCTCGGTGGCCGGGTTTTTGTCCTTTTATTTCTCCGACATACCTCCCTGCCGGGAAATGGGCCTTTACGCCTCCATCGGCATTATGACGGCCTACGTTCTGAGTTTGGTCATCGTCCCACTTTTTTACGCCAACGTTAAAGTCTCCCCCGAGGCGGCCCAGGGACCGCTCAAGAAAGACATTTTTGACCACTTTCTGGCCTGGCTTTTCCGGTTGAATCTGGCTGGCCGGAAAATAATTCTGGCGCTTTTCGGCCTGGGGTTCGTTCTGGCCACTTACGGTTATCTGCGAGTGGAAACCGAGTCGAACACCATTGGCATGTTAGCCCCGTCTCTCCCTTTGCGCCAGGCCTATGACTTTGTCGACGAGCGGCTCGGCGGGGCCATGTCGGTGGAGCTCATTGTGGACAGTTTTGAGCCCGAGGGGGTCAAGAACCCGGAATTTCTGGCTAAGATGGAGCGACTGGAGACGTTTTTGGGGCAAAGGCCGGAGGTGACCAAGACCATCAGCGTCCTGGACCTTTTGCGCAATGTTTCCCAGGCCCTGCGCGAAGGGGATCCGGCTTTTTGGGTTTTGCCCAAAACCCGGGAGGCGGTGGCCCAGAATCTTCTGCTCTACGAGATGGCCAACGGTCGGGAGCTGGATAAGTTAGTCAGCTTTGATTCGCGCCAGGCCCGCCTCACAGCCAGAACCAAGAGTCTGGACACCCAAGAGGTTCGGGCTCTGACCGAGGCTATCCAGGCCAAGGTTCGGGAGATTTTCGCGAGCCCCGCGGCGGTGACCATGACCGGCGGCCTGGACTGGACCCGCTCCATGAACGACCAGATGGCCCTGGGGCAGCGACAGACTTTTTTAGCCGCCTTCATCACCTTGACGGTCATCATGTCCCTGGCCATGGGCTCCTGGTGGCTGGGCCTTTTGAGCCTAGCTCCCAACGTCATCCCGGTTTTGGCCACCATCGGTTTAGCCGGGGCGGTGGGGATCTACATCGACATTCCCCTTTTGTGTTTCAGCCCCATCATCATTGGTCTCATCATTGACGACACCACCCATTTTCTCTATCGCTTCCGGGAGGCGTTTAACGCGACTGGCTCCTACGAGGTTTCTCTGGGTCAGACGTTGGCCACGGTGGGCCGGCCCTTATTGTTCACCACCATAACTGTGGTGGGGTCTTTTTCGTTTTTGCTTTTGTCCAGTTTGTCCGGGGTTTCCAAGTTCGGGGGGTTGGGAGTGGTGGCCTTTACCCTGGCCTTGGTGGCGGATTTTCTTCTGATGCCGGCCTTGTTATTGACCTTGAAACCCTTTGGGCCTGACCGTCAGGCGACCAAGCGTCTCTGAGTCGTTTGAGGGGAAAACCTGAAAGAGGGCGAGAGAAGAAAAGGCCTGTAGATTTTTTTTGTCTGCCTGAGCGCGACGTCTTGGAATTTATTTGTCGTACCCTCCCACAGCCGCAGGGTCAATTCACCTCAGTGAAGCGATCACGTCCGTTTCCAACGCAGAAGTCGTAACCCCCCACGGCAGCAGGGTCAATTCACCAGGATAGACACCACGCCGTGTTAAATCCTATTGAGTCGTAACCCCCCACGGCCGCAGGGTCAATTCACCTTGACGAAATAAGCACAATGAAAACAATTATTAATGTCGTAACCCCCCACGGCCGCAGGGTCAATTCACCTAATTTGCTCTCTTGTTTTTGG
>JAISMU010000188.1 GCA_031276635.1 Deltaproteobacteria bacterium
TAATTTTTGATTTAAATATTGGCCGACTCTCATACCCCCCCCTAGGGGGGGGTATGAGAGTCACTGGTGACATAACAACCTGCCGCTACCCTCCATCAACAGAATATGAAGAAAGACCCCGGAGATGGGGTCCAGTCATAATCGGAACCGTCTATCCATAGTCCCTTAAAGAGCTCTCGGCGCCCCTCCATAATGGCTTTCAAAACGCTCACCGTCAGGGATTTGCCAAAACGCCGGGGTCGGGACAGGAAATAAGGCTTTTTATATTTGGCTAATTGATAAAGAAATTTAGTTTTATCGGCGTAAAGATAACCACCTTGACTGATTTCAGCGAAACTCACGACTCCAACAGGTAATTCTTTCATAATTTTTGGCCTTTAGAGACTAAAAATCGGAGAATGCAGACTAAGTTAAAAAGTAGAAAAGTCCCTATTTTTTTATAATACTTCACACTGTAAAAAATGGGTAGATTTTTTTTGGCGTCCCCAGAATGGAAATTCTCATTTTGGCTATTCGGCTATTTTCTGGGTGATCTTCGGCCTTACTGGCGCCTAACTTAAAGCCAGCCAGCCACCCTTTAAATGTCCTGACCAAGGTTAGAATTTCAAAAAATGTTAAAAATATCTTATAAAAAAATTTAAAAAAGTCTAATTTTTTTGAATTACATTTTGAAAGATATTGAAAATACTAATTTTATTTCAAGCCCAGTTTTAAAAAATAGCGTTTTTGCGAAAACATCATCTTATATTAGGTATTCCGTGAGCCAGGGCCGGAAAATTTAAATTTTTTCGACCAATATTTTTTTTAAATTTACAAAAATTATTTTAATTAACTAAAACAAGTTCGTATATTTATACAACAAATTTTTTCATAATTAAAAATATAAAATATGGCCTTATCAATATAATTAACGTATTGAATTTTTAATCTTAGTTTTTAAATAATTTTTATTTTTTTATTATATAAAAAACAAAAAAACATCTAATAACAAAATTTATTAACTAAATTTTAATTTTTAATTTGTACTACATATTTTAATTACAAAATATTTTTTGCGCTTTTAATGTTCTACTTAACTATAATATATAGTAAATATAAATTATCTTTTGGTAATTTTGACTCGCGGGATAGAGAATTGGCGCCTGAGGATTAACGTTTTTAGCAAAAAAAAAGAGGCAATTAAAAAAATCGCCTCTTAAATCATGGTAGGCGTGAAGAGATTTGAACTCTTGACCACTACCGTGTCAGGGTAGTGCTCTCCCCCTGAGCTACACGCCTATATATTTTTCAGGCCAACGCCTCAAATAACCATCCATCAGCTGGAGGAATATACCCCGATCTCCCTTTAAATGTCAAGAAAAAAATCCGGCCAGCCCCAAAAAGGGCCGGCCGGTTGCCTTCGATCAAATCTGGCTCTAGCTCAGATATTGATGGGGATGATGTTGGCGGTGATAAAGACCAGCAGCTCGCGCTTGTTGGCCTGCACGCCCCGATCCTGGAAGAGCCAACCTAACAGGGGGATAGCGTGCAGCCCGGGGACCCGGCGGGTGCTGTTGGACTGGTTATCCTCAATAATCCCGCCAATAACCACCGTCTCCCCATCGCGGACCATGAGCTTGGTTTTGGCCTCTTTTTTGTCAATGGAGGGCTCGGTGGTGGAGTCAATGCGGTTGACGTTATCCTTGGTCAAGGTGATATCCAGGGAGATAATCTGGCCGTTTTCCTCAATATGAGGGGTAACCCGCAGCTCCATCAGGGCGTCCTTGAACTCCGTGCTGGTCCCGGCGTTGGCCGAGTAGGACTGATAGGGGACCTGGGTGCCCTGCTTAATGTAGACCTCGTTGTCATTGGAGGCCATGATCCGCGGGGCCGAGATGACCTTGGTCTCGCCCAGGGTCTCGTTGGCGCTGAGCTCGGCGTTCAAGAGCATGGTCCCGGACCGGTTCAGGAAGCCATAACCCAGGCGCATGGCCCCAGAGGCTCCCCCGATGTCCAAAAGGCCAAAATGCTCGCCTGGATAGAAGCTCCCAGTGGTGCCGCCCGGCTCCCCGACTGAGGGGAAACTCGGGGCGGTCGAGGAGCCGGCGGGCAGGCCCACCGCCTCGCTACTCTTATGACGATCCGACATGGTGGACTCGTTGTTCTCTTTCGAGGGGGTGACTTTGTGGCCGCCGTAGCCTCCCCAACGGATGCCCAGGTTCTGGGAAAAGTCCGTGGAGGCCTCGACAATCCGGGCCTCAATGAGAATTTGCTTGGTCACCTTGTCGTTGCGCTGGAAGACTTCCCGCAGATCCCGCAAAGTCGCGAAATCATCCTCAACATAAATATCATTGCCAATCACGCGCACCCGACCACGGGGGCTTTTGGTCTTCTCCAGCTCCGCGGCCACCGCGCTGACTGAGGAGTATTTGGGGGTGAAAGTCTCTTTAATCAGGGTAATCTTAGCGTTGGGATCGCTGGGATCGGGAAAGGACCTTTTGATGTTGTCCAACAAATCTATGCGCAGGACATTGCCATTGGTGGTCTTGCCCAGCTGCTTGGAGACCAGGACAATATCCAGGGCTTGATCCCAGGGCACGTCCCGCAACTTCAAGGTAATCTTGCCACTGACCTGATCGGAGACCACCACGTTCATGCCGGAGACTTCCCCGATCAAGCGCAGAATGTTGTGAATGTCCGCGTTCTGGAAGTCCAGGGTGATCTTCTCGCCAGTGTAGGTTTTCTCATTCAAGGCCACCATAGGATCCAGGGGAATCTCAGGCCCGGAGCCAGAGGGGGCTGGCGAGGGCGAGGGCGTGGTCGCCGCCGGGGTCGGGGCGGGGGCGAAGGTCTGGGCCCAGGCCCCGGAGCCAGAGAGCGTCAACAAGGCCATCGCCAGGAAAGCCAGCCCCAGCCGCCCGGGTAAGGTAATGATCGTTTTCATGGGTTTCTCCTGTGAAAAAAAGACTGTGGCGCCGTTTTTTTGGGCTGGGTGAGTTCGGACCCACCGCATGGTCCCAGAGGGGCGTGGAACATTTCTATTCTCATATGGCCTGAAAAAGAATGGGTTATAACCATTCCTCTGTCATTGATTTAATCGGCATTTATCAACCATTCCATTAATCGCCATAGAACCCAGCGGTGGCGGATAAATCCGCTAATATAGCGATTCCTTAATAATTACACCGCCTCCGCCAGTAAAAAAATTTTTTAAAAAAATTTGAATTCGCTCTAAACCTTTAAAAGAAAACAATAACGATCTGACAGCGCACTGGATAAAATTATGCCCAATTGCTTGAGCTTGACCGCTAAAACGACACTGGCCCAGCCAAAATGGCTGGGCCAGGGATTCCCATATGTTGGGAAGACTGAAAAAAACGCGTATATCTAGGGTTCGGCCCGCGCGAGTCAGGGCCTGGCCGAATTTCACTCAGACTTGAATATTTCCAGCCCTCCAGTGTCCTGAATGGAGTTGAGCCGAAACTCGGTGACCCTCGGATTGCCCGCGGCCCGGAAAGTGTCCGGCTCCTCAATTATAACCTTATCGGGGGTAATTTCCCTGACAAAACCATTGTTATTGCCGATCAGAGTCCCCTCGTGAATCATGTAGCCCTTGCCGCCACTATCGACCATAGCGATGCTCTGGCGACGGTCAGCCTTGATGACAATGGCCGTCAGGGTGAACTGATTCAAGGCCAACTGCTGAATAATGGGCTTGACTTCATTCTCTTGCTCCGTCCCCTTGGTCTTGGATGGAGGCCGAGCCACTGACTCAATGGGCATAAAAGGATCAGAAAAGGAGCCAGCTTTAAACTCATAACCCTGCTCGACCGAATCGCGCCAACCGGCCAGATCGCCGAGCAAGGCCTCCTTGGTCTGGAGGGCCTTTACTTCCGCTGGGGTCAGGGGAGTTTTCGGTTCCTCGACCGGGGCGACGGTTGACTCTTCTGGCCGACCAAGTTTGGGCGGCTCTGGGGGGAGCGGACTGTTGACCGCCCCGGGATTAATCGGCGGGGCCACGGGTGGGGCGGCCAGATTAGGGGGCTGAAACGGCGGCGGCGGGACTTGAGCGCTTGGCGGGGAGCTGACCTCGACCTTGAATCTCATGTCGCCTTGTCCCTGACCCTGGGGCTGAGCGGGAGCGGGAGCCTGAGCCTGAGCCAGGCTGACCAAGGTCCCCTCCCCTGGGCCTAGCCAAGCCAGAGCCGCCAGGGCCAACGCGGTCAAATAAGGACGGACTCGGCGGAAAAATAAAAGCATACCGCTCGCTCCAATCGTTTAGCTAAGTTTCTTCAAGCCAATCAGTCAGCCGAAATCATTTCTTGGTTTTGGCCTGGTCCATCTCTTCCTTAGTCAGGAAACGATATGTCGACCCCTGGCACTTGACCGAAAGATTCATCACCATGTTATCGCCCATGACCGGGGTGTCCATGACCACGGAACGGATATTGATGATCCGATCCATCTGGCTGAGGCTGTAAAAAAACTTCAACACGTTTATGAATGAGCCCTCCAGATTCATCTGGAACTCGATCTCGGCGTAATTTTCCAGCGGTTTCGCGGCCCGGGGGGCAAACATGGTCACCCTGGCCCCCGCCTGGGACCCCAGATCCGAGATTATTTGGATGAGACGGGGAATCTCATTTTCCGTGGTCAGGTAGGACTTGAGATAGTCATAGGTGATGGCCACCGGTTCCGTGAAATCGTCAATGTGTTGGTAATTCTTCAAGCTCCCTTCCTCAGCCTTGACCTGATTGTTCAAATCCGCGACCACGGCTCTCAGATTGGCGACCTTGGCCTCATAGGGAGAATAGAGCTGCCAATAAAAAATCCCGAGCACCAAGGCCACGCCACCCACCAGGATGCCCACCTTGGGGCCGCTCTTCAACTTGGCTACCTTGGCGAAAAAGTCCTCTTTGCTCTTGGGTTTCTGCGCTGGGGCCTTAGCCATAACTCGCCTCTTGAGGGTTAATCAGGTCTGGGAAAGAAAGCCGAAAAGAGCCATCCCCAAAACTGAACACTGAAAACAGCTTCTCTTAAAAATCACCTGGGAGAAACAAATAACGCCTCGCCCGGACCAGATAAAGGCCCGCCCCGGTTTTAAAGCTTCTTTTTATCATCCAATTTCGGCTTGAGGGCCTCGGCCAGACTGGGGGACGCGAGGGTTACCATCTTAACCAGGACTTCCTTGGGCGGCAGGCTCTCGGAAGGCAGACCCGCCGTCATCAGCGAGGAAACCGGAAAAGTGGTGCTGCCCGCAAACTCAAAGGAGACCAGGTTGACGCCGTTGATGACCTGATCTTCCGCCGTCTGCAGCAGAACAACATCCTGGAGGATGGGAACCTTCTGCAAACGCTCGAGAAGCTCGGCCACTTCCTCGTGGTCAATGGCCATGCCCCGGATCCTGACCATGCCCTTGTCATGGGAGCAACTGACCAGCCAGGAGGTCTTGTTGGAGACCTGGGAGGCGATGGCCATTAAAAGGCGGGCTTGATCCCGACGCCGCTCCTCAAGGTCAGAGATGACCGAGACCTTGACCATATCGGCCACAAAATTTTTCGCCTTCTGCTCGGCCACCTTCTTCTTCCCCTGGGCCGCTTTCAGGGCTCCGTCGGCCGCCTGTTGGGCCGCCGTCAGACTTTCCACTTCCGGGCCCATGAACATACTGTAATACACGAAAAGAGCCGCCACCAGACCAATCATGGTCACGGCGAAAACGCCCACCAACATCCGACCGCTGGAAGTCTGCCGGAAAGCCTCTAAAGGCAAAAGGTTGATCTGAATCATCATCTGACTTCCTCCTTGCGGATGGCCAGCCCGAAACTGACCGCCATCTGGGGGCCAATATAGTCAAGATAGGCCTGGTCAAACTTTTTGGGATTGATCTTCAGATAGCGGAAAGGATTGAAAACCTCCACGGGAACCCCTAAGGAATTGGTGAAATTTTCAGCCAGACCCTTGATGAGAGCCCCACCCCCGGCCAGATAGTACCTGGCCGGTGAGTAATCCGGGTTTTCCACCCGGACGGTCTCCAGGGCCCGGTCAATGGCGGCCACCCAGTTGCTCGCCACGCGTTCGACGATTGCCGCCGCCTCAGTCGGATTGGGAGCCGCCTGGGCCCCCAACTTGATGGCTTCCGCCTCTTCCTGGGAGACCCCGAAGGCGTCCTCAATATCGTCAGTGATTCTCTGGCAACCGACGTTTTCTTCCTTGATGGAGCTGGGTTGACCATCCTGAATGACGGTGATGTGGGTCAAGGAAGCCCCCAGATCCATCAGGATCACGTTCTCTCGGCTATCCGGGTGAGCGAAGTCGTAAGCGTTGAACAGGGCCAGGGAGTCCACGTCAATGACGTTGGGTTTGAGAATTTTCGTCATGTTGACGGCCTGGATGTAGTTGTTGACCACTTCCTTTCTGGCCGCCACCAAAAGAACCGACATCTGGCCCCGTTGTTCGTCGGTGGCCAGGATGTGCCCATCTATTATAACCTCATTTATGGGATAAGGTATATACTGCTCCGCCTCCAGGGCCAGGGTGGCGCGCAGCTCCTTCTGGGTGGTGGTGGGCATGCTGATTTTCTTGATTATCATGGTGTCGCCACTGAGCGACAAGGCCGCGAACCGGCCATGCCGGAGCTTGGCCAGCTTGACCAGGGAAGCCATGGCCACGCTCATGGCCCGACGGGCTGGGATGGGCTGCTCCTCCCACTGGCCCATGATGCCCAGGGGCATCTGAGCCAGGCCCAACCCGTCCAGAGCGACGCTCAAATTGCGCCCCTTACCTTTGATGCTCAGAAGAACCGCCTTGGCCGCGTAAGTTCCAATGTCAAATCCGATGACAGGCATAATATTGGCTCTCCTAACAATAAAGATTATGGGCGGGAAAAAAAATCAGTCTGGGGTTGGCCAAACCAGCCTGAGCGGCCTGAGCCAGCCAGGCGGCGCCCCCGGCCACCAGGGCCGGGGGCGGGACGGCCCTGGCCATCAGTCCGCGAAAATCTTGTCCTTGTCCTCGAGCGAGTAGCCCAAGGCCAGGATGATTTTCCGCATGGTCTCCATCCGGCACTTTTCGCCGTTTTCGATGCGGTCGATGGTCATTGGGGAGACGCCGGCTTTCCGGGCCAGCTCGGCCTTGCTCAAAAGGAGCTGCTCGCGGAGGTTCTTGAGCGTGTTTTTGGACATCAGATTTCTCCTTGTGTTCAGTTGTCGCGGGGCTTTTATGGCTGGTCAGGCCAAGGCCCCCATCGGCCCGGCGCGCCGGGCGAGAGTTGGTTGGTTAAGATTAATTCATGGCTGTAGCCTGGCCGATGAATCCACGATCAACCCCGGGCCTGAACCGGTTTCGATCGCGTTGAGCTTCATGGGGCTATTTAAAACTTTTACAAAATAGAAGTCAAGCATTAAATGCCAATTATGTATTAATTTTAATAACTAGCACTTCATATTGCATCTACACCGTAACAAGCCACAACATCTTGTAAGAAAATTTTGATCTCTCTTAGGGCCAATGACCCTTCTGTGACCAAAACGACCAAATCCAAAACCAACGCTACCACAGCGCGACAACTAAACAGCTGGAAATCATTAAGTTTTTTCCGATAAAATAGCCCATCAACCTAACTCTCGCCGGTCCGCAACCGAAACGTCAAGATTCGGGCCAGAGATATTTTAATTGCCCAAGTAAACTTATATCTCCCTTAACTTTGACTCGACCCAGCAAAAAAGCCTTGAGTGGGGCCATTTCCCGGCTAGCCAGGCTCAATAAGGTGGTCTCTTTCAGGGCCACCGACACGTCCGGCTCTCTGGTCGCCACCCCCGCCTCGCCGCTGGCCAATTGGGCCCGGCCATTGGCCAGGCTGACCAGCCATTTCTGGTCTCCCCCGCCGGAAACCCCTTTAATATCAATGTGAATTAAGGCGCTCAGGGAATCATTGAATTTCACGCTCTCTGATTTAGCCTGAATCCGGGTGAATAACTCTTCAATTGTCATCAGCGCTCGCCAAACATCCTGAAAAAAAATTTAAACACATAATTCCGCCAAAAACTCTATCAACGCCGAAACAACGGCCCGACAAATGGGCCGAGGCCAAAAAAAAACTCGGGCCGGATAATAATATAGTATAAAAAAAAACTAATATAACGAAAAATTTGGCTAAACGGAAGACGCCCTCGGGCCAACTTGAAATGAGCGGAGTCAACGAGCCGAAAAGGCTATAAAAAACGCTCCCAAAAACCCAGGCCTTGGGCCAAATTGAAATATGATAGAGAGCCTTTGGCCCGCTTTGATTATCCAAATCGCCAATCGCGTCCCGGCCAATCCCCCAAATTCGGAACCATTCCGAGCTGTAATCACTTTAGCGCTTTTAGATTCCAAGCTCCATAGTTTTTTATATTAAGGATACCTGATGTTTAATAAAAGATAATGTTATTAAATTGAGTCTATTTTTTCGCCTGGTCTCCCAGAGCCAGCCTTCAATTATCCGGCGAGCTGTCATATAATAACGAAAAGTCCGCCCGGTTGGGCGCGCGGCCTGACCCGCGAAAGGACCGCTGTGTTGACCAGGCAAGAGCTCAAGACTAATTTGGCCCAAAAAATCATTAACTTCCCCGGCCAGGTGGGCCTGGCTCGGAAATTAAAACTGGCCAAAGAAGTCGGCCTGGCCCTCAGCCTGACCTTCTACCTGACTTTCGGCCTGAGCTTGGGAGCCCCGCCAGAAGCCCTGGCCCAAGGGGCGGCGACAACCCAGCCTTGGCGCCTGACGAGCTGGGCCTCCCCGGTCGGGGCCCAGGCTCTGTCCTATGAGTCCCTGTGTGGCTTAAGGGCCCTTTTGGTCTTTTTAAACGCCAACAACGCCCTGAGGGGGCGGGAGATTCAGCTTTTCAGCCTCGATCAGGACGACAGCCAGCCCGGGTTCCTCAACCGCCTGAGCCAGCTGATCGATCAGAAGAAGCCGCATCTGGCTGTGGGGGGAGCGGCCAACGCCTTCCCGGGCCTCACCGCCAATCTCTTCCGGCGGCGGGGTCTTTTGTGGCATGGCCCCTGGTCCAACAGCCCGCTTCTGGCCAGCGAGGGCCAGCCCAACCCGATTCTCCTGTACCCCAGCGAGGGCCAGGAGTTGAGCGCCCTGATGGGGCACACCCGCCAGACCCTGGGCCCGGTGGAGGCTTTCTTCATCCACCAAAAAGGCGTCCGGTCCGACTCCACGGTGGCCCTGGCTCAAGCGACCGCCCAAAGCGCGGGCCTGACTCTGCGTCTCCTGGCGGTGACTGACGAATTTCGCGACTGGCCAGCCCTGCTACCGACTTTAAAAGAAGCTCGGGCCATTTTTTTATGGGTTCCCCCAGGCCAGGCCGCGGCTCTGGTCCGGGCCCTGAAACCCAGCCTGGGGCCTGGTCCCCTCTGGCTGACCAACAGCCTCAACTCGGCGGGCCAGGAGCTGGCCATGATGACGGCGGGCCAGTGGGAGGGGGTAATTTTCCCGGCGGTTCTCATTCCCAAGGAGGCCATTTCAACTAGTTACGACCTGGTGATCCGCAAATACGGGTTGCCGGGCTTGGGCCTGGACTACCAGACTTATCTGGGATTCGCCCAGGGGCAGTTGTTGGCCCGGGTCTTGAGCGAGACGAGCGAGCCGGAGAATCTGGCCGACTCTTTCCGGCGGGTCTCAGCTGAGGGCACCCTGCTGTATCAACCTCCAGGCGAGCCCATTTCTTTCTACCTGGCCGTCAGTGACCGCCACGGCAACTGGCGGCCTGTCAACTGAATTAAAAAATTTTTTCCCAAAGGAGCCCCATGTCCCAGCCCACTCTGCGTTGTCCCCGGTGCGGGCAGATGGTGTCCCTGCCGGCTGAGGAATGCCCCTGTGGCTTCAACTTCCGCACTGGTCAGGGACCGGCCCCAGAGCCCAGCCTGGAATCCGAGAGCCCCGGCGGTCGGCTTACCCGGCTCCATTTCATTTTGGGTGGGGCGGCCATAGTGGTTCTGGCCTTGTTGCTGCTAATTTTTCTGCTCCGCTCGCCCAGCCCGGCGCCCACCCCGGCCCCGGTCGCGGCGGGTGGGGGCTCGCCGCTGGCCCCACCGCCGGCCTTAAGCGACAGTCCTCTGCTCCGGCCGCAGGTCCCCATTGGTCAGGCCCAGGGAGCGGCCCAGCTGGCCAATGACAACGTCCAGCGCCTGCGGGACACTCAGGCTGAGATTGAGGCCGAAAGAGGTCAATAAACCGGGCTCGCCCAAATTTTTTTCGCTACTCTTCCTTAGCCGCGGCCAAAGCCTGGCAGAGGACGGCGCATAAAAAGGCCAGGCACTCAAAACCCAGGTAAGTCGGAGCCAGATCGTCAAAATAAGCGCGAACCTCGGTGGGAAACTCCTCGTCAGCGGGCAGGTAACCCACCTTCATCCAAACCCGGGGCAGGACCGGAAAAAGCCACTCCCGCCAGCCCCCCGGCTCGGCCTCCAGCTTCTGACCGCCCAGAGCCTGGGCGGCCTTCTGGAAGGCCAGGTAGTCCGCGGCGAAGGCCTCCAGAAGGGGTCTAGTCAGGATATCCACCCCGGGATCCCGGCGACCGCGAATAAAGCCTTCCCCCTGCCAGAGGGTCAGGTATTGGGAGCCCGGCCCCCCTTGACCCGAGGACAATATATAATGGATCAAAAGGCTCCGGTGATTGGCCAGGGAGGGTTGGCCATCCACAGCCCGGACCTCCTGGGGATCCAGGTGATAGGCCCGGCCCAGAAATGAGAGTCGAGCCCCGCCAGCGACCGGCTCAAAGCCCAGCTCCCGGGCCCGGTCCCCGAAGTCAGCCTGAGCCAGGGCGGAGCGGAGCAGCTGATAATTTTTTTCATAGCCATCGGGCGGCGGACAGGAGTTGGGCGCGTTCGTCATTTTCTGGCCTGATTCTTGCTTTCTTTAAGGGTGTTTCTGGGCGGACTCTTGACTGGCCCGGAACTATATGATTAGGTATTAATTAAAAAAATTTACCACATTTTTCGCGCGGCCCGATAGAGGCCTGATATTTTTTCCCTGGTCGAGCCCTATGCCAGCCTTTAAGTTCCGGCTTGATTTTCTCATCGCCCTCCGTCGCCAGAAGGAAGAGGAGGCGGCGGTCAAATTGGCCAGACGCCTGGCCAGTATCGCCGAGCTTGAGGAGAATATCCAGGCCATGTTCGACCAGTTAAACCAAATGGCCGCCGAAATCCAGGCCTATGGCCAGACCGGGCGCCTGACCGGGCCGCTGTTGAGGCTTTACAGCGACTACCAGAGCCGGGTCCGCCAAGACCTGAAAAAGGCCGAGGAGCTGCTGATCCTCAGCCGGCGAGAGGAAGCTAAGGAAAGGCTGGCTCTCACCAAAGCCGTGGTGGCCCGTCAGTTGATCGAAAAAACTAAGGAGCGCCAGAAAGAGGCCTTTGAGGTCGAGGCCCAATACGAGGAGCAGAAAGTCCTGGAGGAGCGAGCCGCCCTTGCCAGGGCCAGACGCTTAAAGGAGATGGGGGTAGACAATGTCAATTAAAAATTCCGCCCCCCGGCCCAAGTCCGCCCCGGTCCGGCCTAAGTCGATTCCAGCTATCCCGCCGGCCACCCCGCTGGCCGGCCCGGCCAAACCCGCGGCTGGCCCTCCCAAACCCCCAGCCAGCCCCCCGCTGGCCCCGACCCGTCAAGCCAAGCCAACCAGCGTTTTCTCCAAAATCCGGCTTCTGGTGGCCCTGGCCGCTCTGGTTCTGATTCTGCGACTGGCCCTCTCCGGCTGGTACCTCAGCTCGGAAAACGACTCCCCCGACCAGCCGCGTCCCCCGATCAGCCCGATGACCCCCAAAGCCGCCCAAGCCCAAGCCGCTTCCCTGTCCCCAGTAGCTCTGCCGGCTAACGCCATAACCGCTGGGGCGGCCTCGTTTTTAAACTCCCAGGTGGCCGCCCTGCCCGCCCTGGCCCAAAGCGCCGGGGCCCAAAATTCCAGGGCTTCAAACCCGGGACCCCAGACCCCCGCGATTCCCCTGCCCCCGGGTGATGAGAATCTGCGGCGACCCCAGACTGTCCCCGCCCCACCTCCCCGCCCGACTGGCCCAACCAGCCCCCTCCCGCCGCCCCCCAACGCGGCGACTCCCCAGGCGGCGGAGGAGCAGGCCCGCCGGTCCTTTGAGCTTAACCGCCGGGAAACCGAGTTAAGCGCCCGGGAGCAGGCCATCAAAGAGCTGGAGGCTGACCTCAACGCCCGCCTGGCCGCGGCGGAAAAGTCCAAAGCCGAGCTCAAAGATCTGGTCAGCCGCAACGAAGCCATTTTAGAGGAGCAGAAAGCTGTTCAAGAACAGAGAAAAGTCGAGGAAGAGGCTTTAAAGGACGCTCGGGTTGAGCACCTGGTTCTGGCCTTCAAGGGCATGAAACCCGAGCAAGCCGGACAACTGGTCAACTCCCTGGACGACGCGGTGGCGGTCTCCATCCTCTCGGCCATGCCTGGCTCTCAGGCTGGCAAGATTCTGGCCATGGTTCAGCCGGAAAAGGCCGCCCGCTTAATTAAATCCATCTCCGAGAGTCGCCTGGATCCCAAGACAATTCTGGAGCAGCAGACCAACGCCCCCGGCCAGGGAGCTCCCGGCGCCACCCCTAACCCCGCCTCGTAACCTGTGAAAAAATATCGTCAAACTAAATCAGCCCGGCCAGAGGAGGTGACCTACCCACCCCAATGAGCCGACTGGCTCAAGCGGTAACAGAATCCTTTTTTCCGCGGGGCTATTGACCTTAACCTGACAAAAGAACGCGACTTAAACGCGCGAAAAATTTTTCTTCCTGACGTCAGCCGTCAGATTTTATAGATTCAGGACTCAGGCGCTTTAATGAAAAATCTCCCTCTGAGCATCCAAAACCTCACCGAAATAATTAAGGGGGATTATCTCTACGTTGATAAGACCGATCTGGTCCCCGAACTGATTAAGTATAAGCAAAGCCCAATGGGTTGTAACTCTGGTCGCGAAAGCCAGAAGCGGTCTGAAGTGTTTGAGTCATATAAAATCGTAGCTGAACTAACTAAAATACAAAAAGATATATTTAATGTTTTAAATTTAGATGTCTTTTTTTAACTCGAAGAAGGAAATCGGTAAAAAAAATTATTATATGGCTTAACTTAAGAATAAAAACGATAAAAGAGGTTATCCTAAGGGAAGTAAAAATAAAATAAAAGATATTTTATCTAATACTAATAAAAAATCGGATATTACAACGTCTAAATAAGGTCGCCATAAGGAAAATAAAAATAAAAAATTTCAATCTATATTATATTTTTTTGTTTTATTTTAAAATTTTATTGTTATATTTATTAATAATTTCACATATAACCTGAATTCCCGAAAAAATATCGGATACAATATTTGAGCGTAAATTGATAAAACAATTAATAAAAAATATATTAATTGTTTGTTGGTGCTAATTCACTAATTAAAACACCAATAGAATCATATATATCTTTCTGAAATTTAGATAAAGGCATCTTTATAGATATATTATTATTATTATTAATATTACTAACTTTGATTAGTTTAAGTTTAGTTAATATATCAGATATAGTCATATTTTTAGTTGAAGAACATTTAATAACCTTATTAAAAAAAGCTGTTCTGAGTATTAAAGCTAAAAAACCAATAAACAGCTTACCTTCAGTTGTTTTATCATATTGAGTCCGTAATCTTTTGAATATTAAATCTTGTTTAAATATTTTAAAATTTTGTTCAATTTCATATCGTTTTTTATATGTTGATAAAAGCTTAGAAGGATCTATTAAATCAAAATTAGATATATAAATGAAAAAACCGCATCTATTAATAATTTCATTTATCTTATCATTATTTCTATTGAATATAAAATTAGTGTCATTATTTATAATATCAATATCAAAAAAATCATTAAATGACTTTTTAATTAAATTTTTAGACTTTAATTTTAATAATTCAGCCTCTTTAGAAGAAATTTTATCGTAAATAATTGATTCTTCTTCATGAGCTTTCACATGGTCAAAATAAATGAAAGACTTAAAAGGAATATTAAAAATTGTAGAATCAACGCATATTCCATATAATTTATGTTTTTCAAGCCAATTAGCAGGTTGTTTCACTGTTTGAGCATAATTATCTATTAAAGATTTATTAATATTTAAATTTTTTGACAAAGGAATAGTAAATTTATAATTATGATCATGTAAATAGTGTAAATTATGTTCAGATAAAAAACCTCTATCTAGAACTAATGAAACATTTTTTATTCCAAGATTAGTTGTTTGGTTAAGAATAAAAGGTAAAGTAGAAACATCAGGAATACTTCCTTGATATTCATCATAGTAAACTGGTAACCGAGAAGAATGGCCATAGAACATGCCATAGTTAATTTGAGCAAGTGATTCTTCATCACTGTTATGACCACGTTCAACTTCGCTGATATTTTTACTGTGAGTTGAAATAGAGGTTACGTCATAAATTAGATACTCAGATTCAAGTCTAGCGGCTATCCACTCTTTAAAGAAAAGCATTTTTTCCTGGTATTCAATATTTTTAAATACATCACTACAAATTTGATCTGTCATTTTAGTAACCAGGGTAACTCTAGACTGTTCGAACCAATGCAATATTTTAGACATAATATTTCCTTCAGTCGCCATAAATATTGCAATAGTCATAATTTGATTCCATCTATCAGGAAACACTTTTTGAAGAATCGGTGTCAACCCGATACTCTCAGAAACTTTCATGAGGGCAAAAATATGTCCATATTGCTCCTGCTTGGCAAAAAAGGACTCAGAGTCCAGTTGTAAGTTATTTATATCTATAATTGACTTAACATTATCACTTGATGAAAAATCAGTTAGTAATTCGGATACATTAACCCTTTTAATATTTTTGTTAGCAATCTTAGCAGCTATTATCTTATCAATATAATTAGAATCAGCGATTAAGTCACCATTATTTTTAATAGAATTATTAAACAATAGATAATAATTATTGTTAGGGATTAAGAATCCTTCAGTATTTGACTTCTTACCAATTAATACCTCATCGGATTTAGGTCTTCCGTTTTCATTGCGATAAGAGCGCAAGATATAGTAAACATAGCAAATATTGCTAGGGGCCTTTTTTACGACCACTCTTGAGCCAGGTATAGGCATTAGTTGATTTGTTAGCATTCACCCCTCCGTACACAGATACTTATATCAGATACTCAGAGGGCTGTCAAGCTTATTTTTTAAAAAATTTGAAAAAATTCAAAAATTTTTTCACCTTTTATAACCTACAATTTTTTATAAAAAAATTCTATTTTTGATTTTTATGATTAAAAAATAATTTAAATTATAATTTTAGTTATATTAGTTTAACATTATATAGATTTTTGTATCCGATATTTTTTTGGGAATTTAGGATATAAAGAGTTATTTTTGCTAAATTACTGAAATTACTTAAATTTTCATAAATACATTTTAAATTTAAGTTTATATTTTTTTATTTCGGATAATTAAGATCAGGTTGTCCTTGCCGAGCATAGTAAGATGAAAAGATCGATATAATATCTTTAACAAATATTGGTAAGATATATAATTTTGATTTAATATTTATATTTTTATACTCTTTAAGAGTTAATGATGAAATTTTTCTGAAGTTAATAAAACCTCCCTCCTTCGGCTCCCGGCCAGCTCCAAAAAAATAGCCCTGACCAGAACTGGCCAAGGCTGGCGACCACCCCGCGCCATCGCGGGCCGGTTTTCTGGCCCGTCCCCCTGTCTAGAGGGGCGGGCCAGAGCTGGATCACTTAAAGGGCTTTTCCAGGATAGAGGACCAGGCCAGCTCCTCCTCAATGGCCAGAAGCCGATTATACTTGGCGATACGCTCGCTGCGGCTGGCGCTGCCGGTCTTGATCTGGCCAGAGTTGACAGCCACGGCCAGGTCCGCGATGAAGGTGTCCTCCGTCTCCCCAGAACGGTGGGAGATGACGGTGGAGTAACCGGCCCGCTGAGCCAGATGGACCGTCTCCAGGGTCTCGGTGACCGTGCCAATCTGGTTGACTTTGATCAGGATGGAGTTAGCCACTTTCTCCTCAATGCCCTTGGCCAGCCGCTTGGGGTTGGTCACGAACAGATCATCCCCGACTAACTGGATCTCCGAGCCCAGCTCCTTGGTCAGCTTGGCCCAGCCTTCCCAGTCATCCTCGGCCAGGCCATCCTCAATGGAGCGGATGGGATACTTCTTGATCCACTCGGCGTAGAGTTTGACCAAGTCCGCCGCCGAGCGCTCGGAGTTGTCAGACTTCTTGAAGACGTATTTTTTCTTTTTCGCGTCGTAAAACTCCGAGGAGGCGGTGTCCAGGCAGATGACCACGTCTTTGCCCGCCTGATAGCCGGCGGCCTTGATGGCTTTGACGATCAACTCCAGGGCGGCCTCGTTGTCCTTAAGATCCGGGGCGAACCCGCCCTCGTCGCCGACCCCGGTGGCCAACTTGGCCTCGGTCAGAATCTTTTTCAAGGCGTGAAACACCTCGGTCCCACAGCGCAAAGCCTCAGCGAAACTGGCTCCAAAAAGAGGCATGATCATGAACTCTTGCAAATCAACGTTGTTCCCGGCGTGAGAGCCGCCATTTATGATGTTCATCATGGGACGCGGCAGTCGCCGGGCCCCAACCCCACCCAGGTACTGATACAACGGCAGCCCCAGCTCATAAGCGGCCGCCTTGGCCACCGCCATGGAAACCCCCAGGATGGCGTTGGCCCCCAGCTTTGACTTGTTGGGAGTCCCGTCCAGGTCGATCATGGTCTTGTCCACCGCCGCCTGATTGTAAGGGTCCGCCCCCAGCAGGGCCGGGGCGATAACGTCATTGACGTTTTTCACAGCGGTCAAAACGCCTTTGCCCCCATAGCGCTTGGGGTCCTTGTCGCGTAACTCCAGGGCCTCGTGCGCTCCGGTGGAGGCTCCCGAAGGCACGGCCGCCTGACCGTACCCCCCGTCCTCCAGCTCCACTTCCACCTCTATGGTGGGATTGCCCCTGGAGTCCAGAATCTCTCGCGCGTTAATATCTACTATCGACATTCACTCCGCCTCCCGCGGGCCGGTCCGGTCCCGCCTGATTTTTGGGGCCCCCAGGGGGCCGTTATCCTTTAGCTTGAAACGCTCAAAAAAAACTCTATTCCCCGGCTTCCCGGAGCAGTTTAAAGGCCGAGCCCTCCACGGTCAAAAGAGTCGGCTCAATCCGGTAGTCCCCCTCCGCGTCAAACCCGAAGGGCCCAGTCGCCCCAGGCACGATCAGGGTCGACCACTGCCGGACCAGAGAGTTGCGATCGGTCGCCCCGGTCGCCAGAGCCTGGACAATGGCCAAGCCCGCGTCATGACCATAGGCGGCGAACTGATTCGGCTCCCGCCCGGTGGCCTGTCGAAACTCTTCCCGGAACTGGACAGTTTCTGGGCGCTGGCTCAAGGCGCTGAAGGCCTCGGGAATGACCGAGCCGCTCAAGTACCGCCCAGCCGCCGTTGGCAAATCCCGGGTCAGCCACAGCGAGGTTCCCAGGTAGGTCATCCGGGTCACGTCATGGTAGGCCATTAAAGCCAGGATCTGGCTCACGGTCGCGGCCGAGTCCGGCAGGAACAAGGCCGTGAAGTCAGTTTTGGCCTGGTAGCTGGCCGCCACCCGGCGAGCGGGTTTCTGGCCGCCGGTCAACTTTTCCACCGCCTCTTTCCAGTTGGGGGATTTGGGGGGATACTTCTCCAGGGTCACCACCTGGCCTCCCTCGCGCTGAGCCTCGGCCTGGAAAAAACCCACCATGGCCTGGCCATAGGAATCATCCGGGTACAGGGCCCCCAACAGCTTATGGCCCTGGGTTTTAACCGCGTAGCGAGCCACAGCCTCGGCCTGGTGCTTGGCGGTCAAAAACACCCTAAAGACTCGCGAGCGCCCCTCAGTCAGACCCAGGCGGTTGGAGATGGCGAGCAAGGGGAGACTCACCTGCTGAGCCATCTGAGCCGCGGCCAAAGCCTCCCGACTGGTCAGCGGCCCCACCGCCGCCAGAACCTCGGGCCGAGCCGCCACCTCGTTGACCAGCCGAGCCGCCTGCGCCGGCTCCCCATGGGTGTCCAGCTCTAGGAGCCCGGCCTGCCCCTGACTCTTGGCCAGAGCTAGGCGCAGGCCAGCCAAAATGTCCTGGGCGTAAGGCGAGCTGGGATCCTCGGTCAGCGGCAGGAGGGCGGCCACCTGGAACCGACCGGCCAAGGGGGCGGCCCCGGCTCCCGGCCCGGCGAAACCCGGCGGGGGCGAGACGCTCAGATCCGGCTTAGGGGAGTAATTGGCCCCAGGGACCTGGAGATCCCTGGCCAGAGCCGGGTTGGCCTCCAGCTCAACCAACTTCGCCAGACCCGGATGGTTGGGAAAGTACTGCCGAAAATACTGGGCCTGGGCCCGAAACGTGGGCAGATCCCCAGTCTTGGCCGACTGATAAGCCAGCTGCCAGGCCGCCTCTGGGCCAGGATAAGCCTGACCGTGGAGACGAACCACCTCCGCCAGTTGCGGCTGGGTGAGGTTGTAAAGCGAGGCGGCCACCCCCTCCTCAGCCGGAGCCTTCTGGGCGGGGCTGAGCTGACGGGCGTCCAGAAAGAGGTCCAAGGCGTCCAGATACCGACCCTGAGCCCAGACCGCCCGGGCCTGAGTCAAGCGGGGAGCGGCCCGACCGCGAGCGTCTTTGCTCTGGGCGTAAAGACGGCCGGCCAGTTCCTCGGCCTTGCCGGGCTGGTCAGTGGCCAGCCAGAGATCGGCCAGACGCGGGGCGGCCTGCTGGGCGTAGGCCGAGTTGGGGAATCGGGTTAATAAAGTCTGGTAACGCCCCACAGCCTCGGGCAGGCGACCAGCTCGCTCAGCGGCCAGACCGGCTGTGGCTAGAACCGCCTCCAAACGCGGCCCGGTTGGGGCCTGCGCCAGATACTGATCATAGAGGAGACTGGCCTGAGCGAAGTCGCCCCGACCGTAAGCCTGGTCGGCCCGGGCCAGGATGGCTTCTGGCCCAGTCGGGCCAGGGGAAGCGGCCGGGCCACCCTTAAAATCCACCACGGAGACGCAGGCCGACCCGATTAATAACAAGACCAGGACGCAGATGGCCCGAGCCAGAGAGCGCGAGAGCATATAATCACCTTAAAGGAAAGCCAACAAGCCGCCCTGGGCGGGGCGGAGAAACCCGGCTAAAACCCCAGCTCGGCCAGGAGGTCGTTAACCGCCCCCTGGTCCAGCCGATTCTCGGCCCCGGGCCCCTTGAGCTCCGAAGTCTCCCCGCCGGCCAGCTTTTCCAGCATCCGGTCCACCTCGGCCTGAGCCACCTTGTCGGTCTCTTCCTTGGGCCGGGTTCGGGCCGGGGAGTCCTTGTGGGCCTTGATTTTGGAGTCCACGCTAACCAGAAGGGACAAGAGCTGGAGCTGGATGTCGCTGATGAGTTGGACTATTTTCTTGATCCGTTGACCAGAGAGATCCTGGAAAGACAGGGCCTCCATGATCCTGGTCAGGTGCTTGGTGGTGTTCTTGATGAGACTGTCGGAGGCGGCCACGGCGCTGACAATGGCGTCCCGGTCCGCTTTGGGAATGGCCACCATGGCCTCGCCCGAGCTTTCCAGGGCGGGCAGAAGCTCGGCCATGGTTTGGGTCAGGCTTTTCAGATTGGCCAGCTCCGGCTCCCCGGGCTCCCCGGCGGCCAAGGGGCTGACCTCAACCTCGGGGGGCGTCTCTGGAACGACTTCCAGGGCGACCGGCGCGGGCTCTTCCGGGACCGGGCCGGCCTGAACCTCCTGGAGCTGGCCCTCCACCGGGAGGTTGGCGTCCAGAAAGATGCTGGCCGCGGTCTGGTTCATTTTCTTAAGGGTGGCTTTGTTGGCCTCGGAGGCGGTGTTGGCGTAAAGGATCTTCAGAATCGAGGAAATGGGAAAGTTGTAAAAGCCCTCGTCCGCCTCCACAGTCGTGGCCAACTCCGAGAGAGCCGCCAGGATAGCCGGGGAGTTGAAGCCCCCGGCCTCGCTCTCGGCCCGCATGCCCTTGATGTGGTCCTTAACGGACTCATTGGCGCAGAACTCGTATAAAGTCTGAAAAAGCCCGTCCAGATCAAAGGTGACCACGGTCTGGGGGGGAGCCGCTGGAGCCGGCGGCGGGGAAGCGCTCGGGGCTGGCTCGGGGCTTGGGGTCGGTTCCCCGGTGGGAGCGGCCCCAGCCAGCCGGTCCACCGCCGCCCGCAGCTCGGCGAAAGCGGCCTTGAAAGCCACCAGCGCCGGCGACTCCTCCTGACTCGGGCTCGGGGCCGGGGTTAGGTCCGTCTCGTCCCGCTCCAAAAGGGACTCCAGGTTGGTCAGAACCCCCATCTGACCGTTCAAGGTCTCCATGTCCGCCTGAATCTGATCAGCCAGGTCCAGGATGGTCATGGAGGCCTTCTCGGTGATCTCCACCACCTCCTCAAGCTGACCCTTGGCGTCCTCCAGGTCAGCCCCGGTCTGGGAAAGCGACGGGGCGGTGTCGGGGATCTCGGTAACCGAGACCGACAACTGCCGGGCCAGTTGGCCAACCCGATCAAAGAGTTCCTGGGAGATCTCCTGGAAAAAGGCCTGGTCAGGAACCGAGGGCGCGCTCAAGGGAGCGGGGGAAATGGCCTCGACCGGGGTCTGGCTCTCCCGAGCCCGACCAGCCACCGGGCTGAGAACGCCCAGGTCAGTGTTGGCCTTGACCAGCTCCGGGACCACCTTGATGTTGTAAATGACCTGGTCGGTCACAATCCGGAATTCGCCGACGCCCAACTCAAAGCCAATGACTGGAGGGCTCGTGGTCATAAGTCACCTACAAATTAGCGGCCCCAGAGGCCCCAACCGGCTCCCTGGCCGGAAAAAAACCGCCCGGGCGGGCAAGAAGGGCCAAAAAGCGGGGCCCCGGAATAATAGACAGCTCTCCCTAACTTTTATCGGCCAGGCGGACCAAAACTGAAATCAAGCGAAAAAAAACAAAAAAATATTTATTAAAGCCCGGGAAGTCTTAATAAGTTTTAAGCTCTCCAGATTTTACTCTATCTCAAAAAAATATTTTCTATATCTATTAAAAATAAATTTTTTAACACATCATTTAATTTTATTAGATCAAAATATGACTAAGATTAAAGAAAAAAGGCTTGACCTTACCCTGGGCGGGATCCCGGCGACTAGGACTAGCCAAAATTCAAGGCCTTCAGCCCCGACTTGGCCATTTTACCCCAATTGAGGCTTAAAAGCTAACCTGGCCGACCATTTTGGCCCTTGATGACTCGGAAAAAATCGCCAATTCACCCGCCGGGTCGGAGTCAGCCCTTATAAATATGGTATGATAAGGGCTGAAAAAGGGAGCCTACCCCCTGGGCCGCCAGCCATTGCCCTTCGGGTTATGAGCCCGAAGGCCTCCGCCAGAGGCCGCCACTCAGACCGGGCCCCCCAAAAACACCCCTATTTTTTCCATAGGCCCGGACATGAGCCCAGCCAAAATTGATGTCATCATCCTGGCCCGAGACGAGGAGGCCTCCCTGCCCGGAGCCCTCCAGAGCGCCTTACCGCTGGGCCCTTACCTGGGGGAACTACTGGTCATTGACGACCACAGCCAGGACCACAGCGCCCAGCTGGCCCAAGCGGTCGGGGCTCGAGTCATTCCCAGAAAGCTGGACAATTTCGCCGCCCAGCGCGACTTCGCCCTGACCCAGGCCCAGTCCGAGTGGGTTTTTTTTCTAGACGCCGACGAGAGAATGTCCAGCGAGCTGATCGTCTCCCTCAAAAACGTCCTGGACTCGGGGCAACCGGTGGCTGGCTCTGTCAAGCGACAGGTCTTCGCCTTCGGACGGCGGCGACGATTCGGCCCTCTGACCGCCGACCGGGTAACGCGCCTCTTTCCCCGGACCCAGGTCCGCTGGGAGGGTTTGGTCCACGAGCGGCCCATCTGCCCGGCTACCCCCCTGGCCCTGGGCGGCCACCTGGAGCACCACACCTACGCGGACTGGGCCGAGTACCTGGCCAAATGGCGCCAGTACTCCCTTTTATGGGCTGAGCAAGCTCGGATCGCGGGCCAGACAGCCACCCCGCTCAAGGCTATCACCAGGGCCGGGCTGGCTTTTTTAAAAATGTTTTTGGGGCGGCTGGGAATTCTGGGCGGCCCGGAAATCTGGGCCTTGTGTTGGTACCACAGCGGCTACACCCTCAGTAAGTACCTGCTGCTCAGCGAAGCTAGGCCGACAGTCGAGAATCCCGAGGCTAACCCGAGCCCACCCTACCCCATCGCCCCCGCGGGAGCGTTAGCTGGCCCCCTCGCTAAACCGAGCCGCCCTCAGGATTTGGCCTGAGCCGGGGAACTTCCCCCGACCCCGGGCGGTTGGCTGGTCACCCACAGGGCCGCCCCGGTCACTACCCAGTAAACATACATCAAAGGCTTCAGGGTAAAGACACTGTCCGTCAGGCCATTGAGCCCGAGTTGCAGAGCCACGACAAAAGCCCCCCAGACCCATAGTCGCCGCTGGGGATCCCTGTCCCGCCGGTACGGCCACAAGATAAGGATCGGGGCCAGATGCAAGGCCAGAAAGCCGGCCAGGCCCACCAGGCCGCTCTCCGCCAGAATGGTCAGAAAAACCTGGTGGGCGTGGTAATATTTGGGCCTTTCCCTTTTGGCCAGCTCTGGATAAAGAGGGTGCTCCACCGGGGGGGCGTTGGGGATGGCCCGGGGCCCGACTCCCAGCAGAGGATGCCCCTGAAAGACTCTCCAACCCTGCCGCCAGTGATTGAATCTGACCTCATTGTTGTAATTGCCCGTTTCTTCGGTCATTTCCTGGAAACGGTCGACAATCCGCTGGTTACTGAGGACCGGGACAGCCGCCACGATTATGGCCACCAGAAGGGCCAGCCGGACAAACAAACTGAAAGCGTCGCGGTGGGCCCAGAGCGTCATCAACGTCAAAACCGGAACGCAAATCAGGGCGATCCTGGTGCAATTGGTCTGGAGAGCCACCATGGCCAGGATCAGAGCCCCCGCGTAATAGCCTTGGGCCAGGCGGTCGCGCCGCTGATGGGCGACCGCCCAGGCCCCAACAATGAGGGGAACCAGCTGACTCAGAACCGCCCCCAGCTCAAGGATCCCCAGGGAGGCTTTGGCCCGGACGCAGGCCAAGCCAAAACCGGCCTGCTGGAAGGTCACGACCCCAACCACCAACAGGCCCAACCCATAAAGGGGAACCAGCCAACGAATCAGGCCCGGACTCTGACTCAAGGCCAGCCAGGCCAGCGGCAAGCCAGCCAGCAGATAAGCCACGTTGCCCAGGTGAGCCAAGCCCCGGCCATAATCTGAGCCCGTAAGAGTGGTCAGAAGCGTAACCCCCAGATACAGGCCCAGGCCCCAAAGATATTTAGAGGGCAAAGGGGAAGTCGGAAGCCACCATTTTTTTTTGGCGGTCAGCAGATATAAAACTCCCCACAGAGCCAGCAAAGCGTAAAAACCATTAACCAGACCTCGGGCGAAAACCCCGGTCACGGCCATCAAGCCCAGAAAAATCGGGCCCAGAACCCGGGGAAAGTCATTTTTTTCCACTAAAGACGCCAAGAAATCACCTCAAAAAGTAAAAAGCCCAGAACCTCAAAAAAATGATTATAGTTTTTTCACCCTGAAAAAGAAATCCGGCGAATATGGAGATAAGGCAAACAAAAATAATTATGATGATTTTATATTCTTTAAATAACGCAATAATATTTTTTTAATACTATTAAGATAAAATTATATAGTTTTAGAGGGCAAAAAAATTTCTTGCCCCAGACTCTTGACAGGCGAGAGCCATTCGGCTAAACTTCCCAAGTCAAAACCTAAGCTACCTCGCTAGGATGTCTGGCTTAGTTGAGCGGGAATAACTCAGCGGTAGAGTGCAACCTTGCCAAGGTTGAAGTCGCGGGTTCAAATCCCGTTTCCCGCTCCAATTATTAAAATAGAATCAAAAATAAAATCAAGTACTTAGCTTGATTTTGATGTTCAAAAAAGGCACCCAGATCTAAGTTTGATCTAAGTTTTTGAGAAAAATATACGTTACCACGCCTGCGTAGGTGGGCGCGCGCCCGAGCGCGTACCCGCGTACCCGCGCGCGCGTGGGAGAGATTAGGAAGAATTTCAGGTGGGAGTTTACCGCTGGTGAGTCTCGGCCCAGTCTTTCAGAGCCTTCTTGTCTGAGTTCGCCAGTCTCAAGGCCTCCCTCAGCTCCAGGACGTGAGCCGCCAGGTCCTTGTTGGTCTGACCCTGGAGCTTGGGTTCCGGCACCTCCTGG
>JAISMU010000024.1 GCA_031276635.1 Deltaproteobacteria bacterium
GATAACATGTGGAAATTTATAGATTTTTATGGACAGGGCTTGTGGAGCCGAGTTTTCATAAGCGCGAGATCGGGTTAGACTTGACAACCTTAAGAAAAATAAGTATAAAAGAAAAATTGAGACATTACAAACTAGGGCTTCAAACGTGTGGAAAGGGACAGCAAAAATAATTCTAGTGGTTATAAAAAAAGTAATAATAAAATAAGATAAATATAAAAGTTGCAAAGTAAATTAAATTTTTTAATAATTAAAATATAATAACTTTTTAATTATTTCTGCTATAAAGGTAAACAAATGAAATATACAGATATGGTTTTTAAAGTTTCAATATAAAGTGATACATATAAAGATGATTCATTTTTCGTTGTTGAATCAATTTAGTTAATTTTATCTGATACACTAAAAAATGATAATAATAAAATGATTTTAAACACTAATTTAAAATTTGGATTGCCTATGGAGAATATTAATAAAATTGCCGGACCTTTAATTGAAGCATGGGCTTTAGAAATATTTCATGATGTATATGATAATTCAGATAATCCATATAAACTTATTAATGTTGAATCTCGCCCTAGATTTGATATAGTTGATATTTTACTTCAATTTAAAAAAAATAAATCGGTAATTTCTGCAAATTTGGATGCTAAAGCTACTTCTGAAGATATTGAAACATCTGGTAAAGGACCAAATATAACTTCTTTTAGTCGTATAAGAACAGCATACATTGAAGATCCTGATTTCATGTTTATTATACTTTCATTAAAGTATAAAATATATTCTTTACGGAAAGAAAAAAACAAAATTAATAGATACTATAATGGAGATAGTGCGTTATAATGCATATGATCTTAAATATATTGCTGATTCTGATCTCCGTTACAATCCTGCATTAGGAACTGGTCAAATTCAAATTAAAGATATACATTATGTAAATCAAGAATTTAGAACAACATGGGATTTTTATAAATTATTAGATAAAAAAATATCTTAATTCTTCTCGAAAAACGTTAAAGATTGGTATAGAAAGGCAATAAAATATAAATGGATAAAGAAATAAAAATTATACATGGCGATTGCATCGATATCATGAAAAATATGGAAAATAATACAATTGACTTAGTTGTCACTGATCCTCCATATAATCTTTCAAAAGATTATGGAAATGATAGTGATGATCGTACACGTGCTGATTATTTAAATTTTTCATCTGAATGGTTATCAGAAGCTACAAGACTACTTAAACCTACTGGGACTCTTTATGTGTTTATGGGTGTACGCTATATTTCTTATATATATAAGATTTTAGAATGCGATTTAGGCTTATTGTTCAATTCTTGGATCACTTGGAATTATACACAAGGGATAGGTAAAACCAAAGGCTTTAGTCCACGCCATGATGATATTCTTATGTTCACTAAATCAAGCCAATTTACATTTAACTTAGATGATATTCGTATACCACAAAAGTATTATCGTAGTATTAACAATATGCGTGGAGCTAATCCTGGAAATGTTTGGGAATTTTCACATGTTCATTATTGTCAAAATAATCGTCAAAATCATCCAACTCAAAAACCAGAGGCTCTGTTTGAACGTATGATTTTAGCATCTTCTAATATAGGAGATGTAGTATTAGATCCTTTCTGCGGCTCAGGGACTTCGATGAGAGTGTGTCAACAAACAAAAAGAAATGGCATAGGAATAGAATTAAATTATGAATATATAAATATTGTTAATCAAAGATTAGCTCAACCATTTTCCGGATTTGATAGTATTGATGAGCGTATGATAAGAGTTCCCAATGATTTAAATGATGAAAAAATACGTAGAGAATATATCAATAATCATATCGAATGGTTTTTGAAATATCATCCTGAAACTACAAAAAAATTTTTAGATTCTGTAAAAGATAAATATTCAACAAAATATATGCAACAAAAACTTTTTTAGTTATTTAAATAATTAATTTTCTTGCATTAATTTGATGAAATTAAAATAAAAAAATATTTAAATATCTTGTTAGTAATAAATTTTATTATTTATTTTCTAAATTCAATCTATTTAAGCTATATTTTTATTTTATTAATATCTTAAATGAGCAATTGAAAAAGAGCAAATATCTTTCCATGATGTTGCTTATATTAAAGTAAAGCCTCATGTTGTTTTATGGATTTAATTCTACTTGTTTATTCTTTAATGGAGTTCGATTTACGTAATAGTTTGAAAAAAAATAATGATTTTGTGCTTTATAAGAAATATAAAAATGAATAAAAACCAACTGTGTAATATGTTTTTCAGCTATTTATAAATTTAAGGTGAATTATACACTATTCAAAAGACCTAAAACATATGAAATTTTTTATACCTATAGGCGCAAAAAAATTTTCGCGGCTAAGGATAGTTTTGAAAGCCTTAGGTAAAGAGTACGAGGAATTCTATAATTATAATTCTGGTAATATGTTTCTTAAAATGAGGTAGTCATCTATATAAGTATATTCTTGATTATTAGCCGCGGAATATCGGATAGAAGCTATAGTCGCTATAGATTTGGTCAGCGCCGCTTACCTGGCGGGGGAGGCCCGATCTGGAAAACTCCATCAACAGAAGAAGAAGAAAGACCGCTCAGAGGTTTGGGCGAGCTGGAGCGGGCGATTGCGATTCGATTTGGGGCTGGTTTTGGCGAGGAAAACGTTTTATAATATGACTTCAAAAAATTAAAAAGTTGACAGCGGGTTATTCAATCTTTTGGAGGATATTATGCTGAAAAAGCCTTTTTTCGCCGTTTTGGGGTTATTTCTGGTTTTGAGCTTAACCACCTTCGCTCTGGCCCAATCCCCCCGCGGGGACCGCGATGACGATGACGATAGGTATGGGCCCAGGCCGCGGATTTCCCTGACTGATGAGCAGAGAAAGACCTGGGACAAGCTCTGGGACGATTATGTCAACCGGATTTATCCCTTGAGGAGCCAGTTGCAGGACCAAAGGCTTCTTTACAATATTCTGGCTGACCAGAACCAGGTAAATGTCGCGGAAGTCAAGGCCCTCATCGCGGAAATGAGAAAAACCCGCGACCAGTTGCGGGCCGAGAGCCTGAAATTCAAGGCTGACGTCAAAGCCAGTGGCCTGCCGGAGATCCTTGGGGTCCACGCGGATGGCCCGGATCAGGGCTGTGTTTTGGGCCACCGGCGAGGTGGTCGTGGTTATAAAAGAGGTTGGCGTGGCCCGGGCCGGGGTTATGGCCAACCTTGGCGGAATCGCGATCGGGGCTTTGACCGTGACCGAGACCGCGACGTGGACGACGAAGACGAATAACCCCAGCGGGGCTATTCTGGCTCGGGCGCGAAATTTTAGACCAGCCTTCTGCCAGGCTGGTTTTTTTTGGATCAGGCTTGACCAGAGGAGCCATTCTGCCTAACCAAAATCTGGTTGACTCGGGGCTCTGGTCAGGGACAAGGCCAGGCGCGCTCCCCGCCCGAGTAAGGGACAAATTATGTTGGCGAGTTAAGTTTGGCGGGTAACCGACTTGGTCATCGGGGTGGCGAAATGGAGATGATGGAATTTGAGGGAGCTAAAATTCTAACATAAAGTTCTAAAAAGTTTTATTATATTAACCTAAGTTACCTGAAAAATAATAAAGTTTTTAATATATTTTTATTTATCTATAACATAATTAATATATCTTAAATGATATTTGAAAAAAATAAGGTAAAAGCTGTTGTCTAAGAATAAAAATAAAATAGCTAGAGAAGAGAATAAAGCTTTTAATTTGCTTCGCTTTCACGCGGAACAGGGGATTACTGAAGCTCAAACGCGTCTTGGCGCGATGTACGCTAAAGGGCAAGGGGTAGCCAGAAATCCTGAGGAGGCGATTAAATGGTTTCGTCTGGCCGTGGACCAAGGCGACGTCTTGGCTCATTCCTATCTGGGGCTCATGTACACGAATGGGGACGGGGTGGCCAGAGACCTGGTTGAGGGGGTTAAATTAATTCGTTGGGCCGCGGATCGAGGAGAGCTTCACGCTCAGTATAGTTTAGGTGTTCTGTTCGCCAGTGGGGAGGGCGTGAGCCAAGATCCGGTGGAGGCGGTTAAATGGTTTCGTCTGACCGCGGAAAAAGGATACGCTTTAGGGCAGTTTGGCCTTGGGAATATGTATCGCCTTGGCGAGGGAGTGGTCAAAGATCCGGCGGAGGCGATAAAATGGTTTCGTTTGGCCGCGGAGCAAGGGCTGGCCGAAGCGCGGCTAAATCTTGGCGTCATGTATTCTGGGGAGTCT
The DNA here is from genome assembly GCA_031276635.1 of Deltaproteobacteria bacterium. Classification (GTDB taxonomy): domain Bacteria; phylum Desulfobacterota; class Desulfarculia; order Adiutricales; family Adiutricaceae; genus JAIROO01. The sequence continues at coordinate 4,277 of JAISMU010000024.1, forward strand.
GGGGTAGCCAAAGATTTGGTTGAGGCGAGTAAATGGTTCCAGCTGGCCGCGGAGCAAGGGGACCCCGCCGCCCAGAATAATCTTGGGTTGATGTGCTCTAAGGGCGAGGGAGCGCCCAAAGATCCAGTTAAAGCGGCTAAGTGGTTTCGTCTGGCCGCTGAGCGAGATCATGCCGAGGCGCGGTTTTATCTTGGCGTGATGTGCCTTGAGGGATATGGGGTAGCTAAAAATTTTGTTGAGGCGGTTAAATGGTTCCGTTTGGCCGCGGAACAAGGTAACGTCGACGCTCAATCAAGTCTTGGCTTTATGCTGGTTGAAGGGCGAGGGACAGCCAAAGATCCGGTTGAGGCGGCCAAGTGGTTTCGTCTGGCCGCCGAGCAAGGCGAGGCTGACGCTCAGCTAAATCTCGCGGTTCTTTACGCGAATGGGAACGGAGTAAGCCAAGACTTGGCTGAGGCGGCTAAATGGACTCGTTTGGCCGCGGAACAAGGCGTGGCCGACGCTCAATATAAACTTGGCGTTTTACTCGCTTCTGGGCAAGGAGTTGAGGTAGATCTGGCCGAGGCGGCCAAGTGGTTACGTCTGGCCGCCGAGCAAGGCGAGGCTGACGCTCAACAAAATCTCGCGGTTCTGCTCACGAAAGGGCGCGGAGTAAACCAAGACTTGGCTGAGGCGGCTAAGTGGACTCGCCTGGCCGCGGAACAAGGCGGGGCCGACGCGCAATATGATTTTGGCTGTTTGCTCGCTTCTGGGCAAGGAGTTGAGGTAGATCTGGCTGAGGCGGCTAAATGGTTACGTCTGGCCGCGGAACAGGGGCATTCCAAAGCTAAAACTAAGCTAAAGTCTATATTGAAGTCTAAGAAATAAATTTTGTTCTAGGCTTTTTATTGGCTCCTGACAGCAATCAGAGAGCTGGCTGGCTCATTTGTTTTCTGAGATAAGAGCCTGTCCCGCCCCGGGGCCTTGGTCGCGGCTAAAGCGGCTGTGGCCATTTCAACTTTGACCAGGGTATTTTAAGCCTTGGGCCGCCAAGGTAGATTTTTTTGGCTCTTAGTGAAAACGTCATCGCGAGCTTATTTTTGTTTCTTGCGTAGAGCTCTCGCGGAGCTCCTTTGAGGCCACAGAATCGAGCCGGCTGAGGCCGACTCGCGAGCGGTTTTCTGGACGGGCTAAACAATATCTCTCAATAAATCTCGTCAAGCTATTTTCTCCAGACCAATCTTTCCAGATCAGTCTTTTTAGATCGGTCTCTCTTAACGAGTCTCGCTCGACCATTTTCGCTAAATCAGTCTTTTCAAATAGTCCCGGGTCAAACTAAAAGCCCGGCTTCTTCCAGGCTGGCCAGGAATCGACCCTTCATTTGGCTCTGGTTGGGTTGCGGCCAGATCCGCCCAGCCAGACCTTGCCAGTAGGCCGAGCCGGCCACCAATGGGCTTCCCTGGGGGATTTGAGGTTGGTAAGCCGGGTCCAGGGCCGCCCGGGCCGCCTCGCGGATAATCTCCGCCCTCAGCTCCTCAGGCTCCCCTGGCTCCGTCTGAATTAAAGGCTCTTGCTTATAGCCGAAGCTGTCAATGGCCGTAATCCAGATTTTTTCGCTTTTAGCTCCCGCGGGCTCGTTCTGGTCGTCTTGGGCCAAGGAGTCGGCGGAGGTCTCATTTTTCTGGGTCGGGTCTGGTTGGCCGGACATTTTGTCTTGAGCGGGGGCGGCCTGGTTGAGGGCCGCCTCGGGGGCTGGCTCGGCCGGCCGGAGCGAGTTTGGGCTCTGGGCCGCTGGTTTTTTTGCGTCTCTCTCCTTGAGAAGCTGGCCGGCCGCGGCCAGAGCCAGTTGGGGCGAAGGCCAGGCCTGGCAGACGCGCTGGGGGCAAGGCCGACTTTCCAGGCAGGGGGCGCAGGAGGCTAGGGCTTGGATGACCAGTTGGCCTGGGCCATAAGGACCCGTCTCGCGGGCCAGGGCGGGCCCGAAGTACAGTCCCAGGACCGGGGTTTTCAAGGCCGTGGCCAGATGGATGATTCCTGTGTCGGCGGCCACCAGCAGCTGGAGGCCGCGGAGGGCCTGGCTCAGCTCCTTGAGATCCGTGGCCCCGACCAGGTTCGTTAGATTCGGGCCTAGGCCCAGGCTCTGGCTGACCGCTTTGCCCAGGGCTTTTTCGGCCGGGGCGCCTAAGAGAACTATTTGGGCCTGATAATTTTCCCACAATCCCTGGGCCAGTCGCTCAAAATTTTGTCGGGGCCAGCGCCGGCGAGGGTGCCCGGCTCCCAGGGCCAGGCCGACTACTGGCGGGCCTGACAGGGCGCCCGGGTTGGGGGAGGTGGGCCAGGCCAACTCCGAGGGGGCCAGCCAGCCCGGCTCCAGGCGCCGCCAGATGTCCACCAGGTTAAAGGGGGCCAGGCGGCGGTTTTCCTGGATTAAGGCCAAGGCTGTGGCCTGAGCCGGGGGGAGAGCCAGGCCCGTCCGGTCCGGCCGGGGCCCGAAGACTTCCAGACTCGGGGCCTGGGCCTGAATTTTTCGGACCACTTCTAAAGCCAGGGAGGACATGGAGAGGTTATAAAGGACTTGAGGTTTTTCGGGTAGTTTTAAAGGGCCGGGGGCGGTCGGGTCCAGGGTGAGCACTGTCTCAAAAAGCCCGGACAATTCGGCCGCCTCGGCCACCGCCTTCTGGGCGCAGGCCAGCTGGAGCCGGGCGGCTCTTTTCCGCAGGCCGCTGAAGAGGGCCGTGGCTTGCAGAAAATCCCCCAGCTTGGCCAGGGCCAGAACCAGGGCGGTCATGGCCGGGAGCCGAAGACCTGCCGAAAAATTTCGGCCAGGCGGTGACTGTAGAGGTGCTCGCCCAAGATTCTGCGTTGGGCCTTTTGGGTGATCCGCTGGCGCTCCTGGGGTTTTCGCAAGTACTCCCGGGCCAGGGTCTTGGCCTCCGCCGGGCTCTGGTAAGTGACCACCTCATCGGGGGCGAAGAGATCCAAGAGTTGTTTTCGGTAATCGGTCAGAACAAACCCCCCGGCCGCCGGGGCGTCAAAGACCCGCTGATTCAAGCCCGTTTTCATCTGGGCGCTGGTGATGTTGAGGTTAATGGCCGAGCTTCGGTAAAAGGGGGCCAGGTCCTGGTAATAGTCCACCTGCGGGCCAGCGGTCAGCCCGGGCAAAAGCTCTCCCCAGCCCGCGTCTCCCCGGATCTCCGGTCGCTGGTCGCTCAAAGCCTTTAAAACCTTGACCCGGTAGAGTCGGCTGGCCCGCCAGGTGATCAGGGCCCCCAGGGAACGGGCTCGCTCGGGATTTAACTTTTCTCGCTCGACCAGACGGGCGGCCAGACTCGTGGGGGCCAGATCCGGGCTTTTTAAAAAGAGCCGGGCCAGCTGATCGATCTCCGGCAGAGTTTCCGGGCCCAACCCAGAAAGGGCCAGGTATTTTTGGGTGGCCGCGGTTAGGCTGTCCCCGACAAAGGCCAGTTCCCGGGTTATTGGCCCCGGTCGCGGGGCGAAGAGATCCGGGTCCGTGGCCAGGGGCAGATAGGCGACCCGGGGAAAACCCATGGCCTTTAAGGGCTCCAGGTAATCGCGGTCCCAGCTGAAGACAAAGACGTCGCCCTGGGGCCCGGGGCGGAGGATGTACAGGGGGCTATCGACAAACCAGGACGCCAGAGGCAGGCCCAGGCGGCCCAAAATATCGACCAGGATCCCGTCCTCGTCCAGGCCCAGGTGATTGACCGTTAAAACCAGCTCAGGCCGGAACTCCTTAAGGTTGCGCAAAAGCCCCTGGTAGTCGCGACCCTCGGCTCGGACCGGGTCAAAGTCCATCTGGCGGGCCGGGGAGCGTAAGGCTTGGGCGGCCCGGGGGATTTCCTGGCCCAGGTAATAGCCGGAGCTGAGAAAGAGGATTTTCGGGGGTTTGGGGGGGCGTCGCTCCTGAGGCCGGGGGTAGAGATGGCCAAATAGCCGCAGGTTGGCTGGGCGGGCTAGGGCCTCGTTGGGGTCAGTCGGGGCTTGAGGGGGAGCTTGGGGGCCCAGAAAAAGACGCCAACCGCTTCTTTTGAGGAGGGGCCGGAAATCCCGGGCGGTCAGGGCGGCCGCGGCCAGTTGGGGCGAGGCCTCCCAGATCCAGAGCGGCTCCCCGGGGGGCAGTTTTTCGGCCAGATAATCCAGGTGATAACCCAGGCCCAGGCCGAGAACCCACAAGCCTTTCCGGGGTCGGCGCCGCCAGAAATCCGCCGCCAGCAGCCGGTCTTCCCTTTGGGGGTCCCGGGCGCTGACCAACCTTTGGGGACCGCGACCCAGATCCACGGTGAGGAGGGGAAAATTGTGGGGCCCGGGGCTTAAAATTATTTCCCCGGTCGCGAGGGGAAAGCGCCAGATCCCCTCTTGGGGGAGGGCGGCCAACTGGCTCAGGAGCTCGGCCTCCCGCGGTTGCCGCTGTTTCAGGACGGCCAGATTCTCGGCCAGCCAGCCGGGGCCAGCCGGGGCGGCGGTTAAGGGCGATTCGGGGGCCAGCGGCGAGCTGGCCAGATCCGTCGTGGCCATCTTCTCAGGAATGGAGGCTGTCATTGGTTTTTCTCGCCTGGATGAGGCTGACGGAGCTGGAGCGGGATTGGAGACTCAGCCGAAAAAGCCGTTCCCATTCCTGGGCGATCAGGCGCCAGGAGTATTTTTCCCGGATGACCGCTTGGGCCCGCTGGGCCAGGCTCGCGGCCCGCTCGGGGTTAGCCAGCAGGGAGAGGGCCCGCTCCACGTAGCTTTGGCAATAGGCCGGGGTTTTGGGCCGGCCCGGGACCAGAAACATCTCTTCCTTGACTGACTCGGCCAGGGCGTAGTCCTTGGTGGTCAGGATGGGCGTGCCCAGGGCTTGGGCCTCCAGGGCCACAATGCAACTGATTTCCGGGAAAGAGCAAGGGTAGGCCACTAAAGCCGCCTCGGCCAGGTGGCGGTAATAATCCTGTTTGCTCAAGGGCCCGAGATTAATGATCGCCGGGTCAGAATTGGCCAGGAGCTCCAAATAGCTGTAAAGCTCCACCAAGTCTGGGGCCAAAAGGTCCGGGTTGACCCGGTAGCCGCACAGATAGAGCTGGAGGTCTGGGCTGGCCTCTTTGAGTCGGGGCCAGACGTTTTCCAGGAGAATGCGCAAACCTCGCTCGGGTCGGGAGGCGTAAAGAAGCTTGTGGGGATTTCTCTTGACCCCCTGGGCGGCCTGGTCCAGGAGCTGGAAATCCAGGCCATTGCGGGTCAGGACCATCCGATCAAAGAGTTGGGGGAGTCGGGTCAGGAAATTGTCTCGATGGTAGGCGGAGAGAACCAGAAAAAGATCGATCTCGTCGTGAACGGATTTGAGAACCTGGGCGTTGTCCAGAGTGTCATGGTTCCACAGGACCTTGACTTTGGCCCGGATAGGGATATTGAAAACGCCAAAGAAGCGGCTGACCACAAAAACGTCAAAGTTATCCCGGGCCAGGCGCGGCAGGTTGGAGCGGAAGGGGTAGTAGGTCACTCCCTGGTATTCGCCACTTTGGGCGCAGTTATTATAGGCCACCACTTCATGGCCCAGGGCGGCCAGAGCCCGGGTCACCCCGATGAAGGCGCTTTCGCTGCCCCCCAAGGGGGCTTTCTCCAGGCTGTCCCCGTCAAAGGCCACCCCGTCGGTGAAAAATCCTATTTTCATGATCTGACCCTCATGATCCGATTCTCATGATCCGATTCTCATAATCCGGTTCTCATGATCCGCGCGCCTGGGCCGCTTCATTCTGAACCGAACCCACCCGCGCTGAATCCATTCGAGCCGAATCCATTCGAGCCGAATCCACCCGAGCCGAATCCACCTCGTCTCCCCCCAGTTTTTTCCACAAACTCAGAGCCGAGCGCAGACCGGGAAAATCAACCAAAACCTGGCGCGATATTTCCAGGGCCGCGGTCTTGTCGCCGGTCGCCCCCAGTAAGCCAGCCAGCTCCACTTTGGGTTCGGGCCGCTGGGGATTAAAAGAGCTGGCCAGGCGGAAGTATTTGAGGGCCGGGCTCTGGTCCGGGGGATGGCCGCTGGCTCCTTTTGAGTTTTTGGGGGCCTGGTCGCCAGCCTTGACCCAGAGCCGCCCCAGAAGGTAAGCCGCCCCGTAGCCCAAAACCCCCTCGTGGGCCCCCCAGCCTGGATCGTTTAAGCCCAGCTCCAGGGCCGCGGTCAGCTCCGCTATGGCCAGTTCCGGCTCCACCGGGGCCAAGAGGCGCCCCAGAAAGTAATGACCTGGGCCATAGTCTGGCCTTTTTTGGGTGAGGGCTGTCAGAACCGCCCGAGCTCGCTCCCAGCGACCGGCGGATTGGTGGGCCTGAGCCAGGAGAATGAGGCTGTGACTGGCCAGGGCCGGGTTGGTCGGGTTTTCGGCGGCCAGGCTCAACCAGGGGATAGCTTCCTCGGGGCGACGCAAGTTGCTTAAGGTCCGACCTGTCTGATAGAGATGGTAGTAGTCCCCGGCCTGGTGGGCCTCGGTCAAAGACGTTTGCGAAAGTAGAGCCAGATTGCGCTCGCCCTTGATTTTGGCCAGGCCCGGCTCCGCGTAACCCCAATGGTCAATAACCAGCTGGCTATCTAAAATCGGGAAATCAGGGGGATGGATCAGTTGCTCGTGAATCCGGCCCTCCCAACGCGCCTCGGGCCGCCGGGGCAGGATCCTTTTCTGCCAGACGCGCTCACCCTGGGGGATGACTCGCTCCGTGGCGAGATAGATGGTCCTTTGGTCTGGATCCAGCCGGGGCTGGAAGCGGGCCAGACTCGCCGGGTCCAGGGAGTTATCCGCGTCCAGCCACAGGGCGTAATCCGTGGTCATTCTGGCCAGGGCCTGGTTGCGGGCCGCGGCGAAATCCCCGGGCCAGGGCAGCTCATAGACCCGAGCCCCCAAACTCGCGGCCAGTTGGGGGGTTTGGTCTTGGGAGCCAGTGTCCAGAACCACGGCCTCGCTCACATAGGCCATTAAAGGGCCGAGGCTTCTGGGGAGGTTTTTCTCCTCGTCGCGGGCGATCATGAGGAGCCCCAACGTGGGCGTCTTGGACATGGCCAGCTCCCTTAACCCTACAGTTTAGCCAACATCCGCAGAACCAGCCCCTCGGCCCTGGTCAGCTCCTTTAAGGCCAGGGAGCGGTTTTCGGCTTGCTGAGACGGGGCCAGAATCTGGGCCAGAAACGCGCTGGCCCGACCCAAGGCGCTCATCTCGGTCAGAGCTTTGGGGAGATTGCGACCGGCCAGCTGCCGTAGCGAGCTCATGAGCCCGGCGATTTGCCTTAAATCGGTCCGGAGTTCCTTGGCCGAGGGTTTCGGCAGGCGCTCCAGGTGGCTGGCCAGATTCAAGGGTGGCTGGCTGGGGAGGTTAGCCAGAATCGCGTTTAGGGGGATTTCCTCAAAACCCTTGATGGCGGCCCCGGCGGCCGAGGCGTTAATGAGCCGAGTCTGGGGGCGACTTTTCTGGATGGTCAGCCCCGCCTCGGCGTACCAGTTGAGGGAGGCTAAAAGGGAGGTGTTGGTTTCCACCGTGGTCCCGTAGACCCCGGGAACCGTGATGGTCTGGCCCTGGTCTTCCTCCCGAACGTTATCCACCGTGCCGGCGGCGTGGAGCCATTTCCCCTGATAGGCCTGGTCCTGGCCGACTAAGATCAGGGGGCTCAACCCCCAGATGTAAGCTAGGGCGAAGGCGGCGGTGCCAGCGTTGCCACCTTGGGGCAGAAACAGGCCCTGGCTGAGGATCTGGGCCTGGCCAGCGTTTAAATGGTACAGGCTCTGATAAAAGCCCGGGACCTTGAAATGAGCCGGGTGACAGCCGGCCGCCCCGGCCAGAACCGTCTGGGGCCACAGGGCCGCGCTTTCCTCGGCGGTGAGCTGGAGATAGGCGCTGGTGTCCGAAGATTCCAGAACCACGATGACCTGCGGGCTCACTCCCAGGCGCAGGAGGGGTTTTAGAGCCGCCGAGGCGCACAGGATCAGGCCCTTGTCCGCGGCCTCCTTGAGTAGGGCCCCATTCTGGTCCAGACTGGGCCCAGCCCCGACCACAAAGGCTGGTCGGGAGGCGAGACGCCCTCGCAACAGGAGAACGTCCGGGAGCGTGGCGCACAGCCGGATATTTTCAATGAGATTGTCCAGAAAAATCGAGTCCGTGGCCGCTTTGGTCTTGTCAATGACTTGCCGGCGGGTCAGCTCGGCGGCCAGGTGGGAGTGGAAGCGCCCGGCGGCTTCGGGCCAGAGTTTTTCGTAGGCCGGGATGCTCACCACCACTGGCCAGGGGCCTTCCTTGTGGACGAGCTCCCGGGCCAGATACTCTTCCCAGACCGCCCAGTCGGTGATGATCTCGGCGTTGAAGCCGGTCACCCGCCTTTCCACGTAGGTTTTCACCAGAGCCTCGTCCGGCTCAAAGACGGCCAGGCGGATGTGGGGAAAGCGCTCGCGGATAATCTTCAGATGCCAGCCCAGGCCCAGGCCCAGGACCAGAGCCAGGTTGGGGGCCGGTCCCTGGGGTCGCCGGGCTAGGCCCCGCTCCAGCCATTGCCGGGCCTCGCCCAGGGGATCCTCTGGCCAGTGAACGGTTTCCCCCCGGTACATCAGGCCTGGGCCGATGGGCCCAGGCAGGATCTGGGGGGACAAGGGCGGGGCCCCCAGGGGGAGGGCGGGGCTTATGAGAGTTTCAGGCATGGTGTCTCCTCGCTGGCGTCAATTGACCGAAAGATAGGAAGCCCGACCGGCCTGGGCGAATATGGCCATGAGTTTTTCGTCCTCCGGGTGGCGCTCCAGGGCCTGGCGGCAGATCTCCACCGCCTCGGCCGAGGCTCCGCGCTCCAGCAGGATGGAGCTGACCATCTGGGCGCTTTCCAGATCCTCGGGCCGGGAGTTCAAGGCCGTTTGGAAGAACTCGAAAGCGGTCCAGACGGCTGGGTCCAGGTTCAGCCGGCTGAAGCCGGGAGTGAGGACCTCGCCGCGCTCCAGCAGGGTATGGCCCAGTTTTTTGACCGCCTCAAAGGGCAGAGTGTTGGGGGGCAGGGGCGGAAACTCGGGGTCCCCGGTGAAGCGGCCTAGCCACTGGCGGGCCTCCGGCAGCCGGCCCGAGGCCAACTCCAGGATGCCTAGGCCCAGGGCTCCGCGGCTCTCCCCGCCTTCCCAGGCCAGCTCGAGGTTAGCCCGGGCCTCTTGGGGCTGGTTGCGCAATCTTTCAATGTGCCCCAGGCAAAACAGGCCTTGGGGGCTGATGACGTTGTTGTTTTTGGCCTTCCGTAAAAGTTTCTCGGCCCGTTGAATCCGCTTGAAACCCTCTTCCCGGGGCCAGCGTAGGGCGGTTAGGAACAGCGTCCGGCCTTCCCGGTCCCAGGCCAGGGAGTCAATCAGGGCCTGACCGGGGTTGAGGCCGGTAATGAGGGAAAGCAATTTTTCGGCCCGGTTCTGGATGTCGTGAGCTCCGGCCACTTTTTCCAGGGCTCTTTTGGCCACCCGTTGGCGCCTTTTCTCATCGCCCAGCCAGCTTTCGGCGGCCCCCAGGATGTCCTCGGGCTCAAACCAAGCGAAATCCTCGCCCACTTTGAAGAGCTCCCCCAGATCCCCGCCGGCCTTTTCAGTGAAGAGGACCGCCCCTGAGGCCATGGCTTCCAACATGCGCATGGTAATGCCGGGAAAGAGGTTCTCGTTCAGAGCCAGTTTCGACTGGCGGTAGAGTTGACCGGACTCGGCCGGCCCGACCCAACCATTCTGATGGGAGCCACAAGTCTTGAGGGTCCAGCGGCTGGACAGCAGATCCACCAGCCGGCTTCTCTTGGGCCGGTGGACTGGATCGAGGCTGCCGACAAAGCCAAAGTCATAGATTTTTTCCTGATTATCCTCAGGCGAGGCCTGGTAGCTTTTGACATCCACTCCCACCGGCAGCCAGGCGCAGGCGAGTTTATCCTCCTCGCTGAGGGTCTGGGCCAGGGGCTTCTGATCGGTGAGGATAAAATCGAATAGGTGGGCGAAATCCCGTTGCCACCAGTAGTTGATGGGGGTGTCGACCGCGTAGTAGACCTTGGGGACGCCGTAGATATTCGTCAGGCCCTCCGGCCAGAAGTGAGCCCCCAGGTGGTCGGTGTAAACTATGAGGTCAGGCCGATCCTTGAGGTTATTGAACAGAGCGTCCACGGGGTAGCCTTCCTGGTGGGGCGGGGCCAGGACCGAGTGGCCCAGGGCGTGGAAAGCTTGGTGAAAATACTCACTGCCCAGGCAGAGAATCAGCATGATTTATCTCCCTTCGGGTCGAGGGGGCGCGAAAACCCCCTGGCCGCGGTCACAATTAGGCGGTTTGAGATGAAATAGTTGGCCCGACCCCGCCGCCTGACAGGCCCGGCATTGAGGAAAGGCCCCCTGGTCCCGGGCCAGCTCGCGGGCCGGGGCCGAGTTCCAGGCCTGGCTGAGGCTCAGGGCGGGGAAATAGCCCAGCGGTTGGAGGCGCCCGAAGTCCGAGCAACAGGGAAAAAGGCCGCCGTCGGCGTGCAAGGCCAGACGGCAGCGTGGCTCCAGGCAAACGTCCCCTGGAGAGAGGCTCGCGGGGGGGGCGTTGTCAAGGCCCGGGTTTAAGTTGGGCAGGCCCCCCAAACTCTGGTAGCTCTGAAAGGTCAGGTAATCAGCCAGGGGCCCGAAATCCCGCTCAAAGAGGGGTTTGTCCGCCGCGTTCAGGGCCAGGTCCACAAAACTGAGGCGCAAGAGAGGGAGGGGCGATTTTAAACTGGCCCGAATGGCCAGGAAGTCGCGCAAGTTGCTTTTCAGCCGGGCCCAGTCCCCGCCGGGTCGGACCAGACGGTAAGTTGACTCGGTGGCCGCGTCCACGCTCACCATCAGGCGCGTCAAGCCCGCCGCGATCAGGGCCTGGCTCATTTCCGGCCAGAGGTTTTGGCCATTGGTGATCAGGGCCACGTCCAAAACTCCTCGGTCCCGGGCCGCCTGAACGTATTGAGCGATGTTTTTCAGCAGCAGCGGTTCCCCGGTTACCCCTAACCGCAGGGCGGGCAGCTGGTTTTTCTGGCTCTCCACCAGGGCCGCCTCCAGGGTCGTCTCTGGCAGAACCCGGCCTAGGCCAGGGAAAGGTGACTCCGGCTGGCCAGCCGGGCACATGGGGCAGCTGAGCTGACATGAAGAGATGACGTCCAGGTCCAGATGCAAGGGAAAAGCCGGTCGCTTCCCCGCCGCCGCCTCGTCCCAGGCCGCCCGGTAGGCGACAAACCGGGGACCCAGCAGGGCGGCTAAAACCGCGTTGGGGTCCCGCGAGGAGCTGAGGGAAGAGCGGGTTATGGGCCGGGCTGTTTTCATGTTGGGTCGGTTTCGCCTCGCTGGGGCCATGATTTTTTGAGTTTGTTCCCTGGCGGCCTGGCGTGGGCCAGACTGGGAAAAGCCTTTCGGTTGACCTCAAGTTAGCAATTTCTGGGCCAAAAAGAGCGGGCAAAAATGACCATTTCCCTCGGCTCAATCTCTGAGTTGTCTGGGGTTCGGGCGAGGAAAAAGGTTGAGGTTAAGCTCAACCAGCTGGTTCTTCTGGCCCAGGGCCGGGGTTTGGCCGGCCTTGAGCTTTATAAGTAAAATTGGATTTTAAATTAATATATTAGGTTAATAAATAATAATATAATATTAAAAATTAATATTAGTTGATTTAAAAAACTAAAAATACTTATTTAAAGTGTAAAAAGAATTTTTTCTCTGGCCCGAAAAATTGGTTTTTTCCGGCCCTTTTGTCTGAGAAGAGCCCTCGCTTAAGCAAGACATAATAGCGCGTCAGGTTAGCTTTTTTAGCCTCGCCTCGTCTTGGTCTTTTTGGCTGACCAAAGGTTAGCCCTGGAGCGCGCGGCGTTTTCTGAAGCCAGCGGGTTTATGACTTTTAACCCGGCTGAGGAACTAACTGAGACTGGCTAAAGACAGCGCCCGGCTCATAATAAATTAACTTATTTATACTCAGTCTTTAAACCAAGTGTTTTGTATTTTTCTTTAACCAGCGCGGTTACTTTTATGGCTTTCATAATTTTTGACCATTGCAAAAATTTTATTTTCCTCATTCTTACGAAGAGTCGCTCTCTGACAGCCACTTAGCCAAGTTTGATGCTGAAGATTATATAATTAAGTTTTTTTATAAAAATTTTACGTAAAAAATAGATCGTATCTAAATATATTATTAATTATATCATTTTTGATATTTATTGGTCTAAATTTAAATATCTGATCATGTCGAGATAAAGGCTTTTGAAAATAAAAGGAAAAAAATTTTATAAATCTTTTTGACATACAAAAAATTAATAAATTGTTGATATTTCTGAATAATTTAATATTATAAAGAGATAATTTCTAAACTGAGGTTAATATAATTTAATTTAATAGTATTATTTATTTAAATTTATGGCTACTATACTGGTTAAGGAAGCTCTGGGAAGGAAGACAATTTTTTGACTTCTCCGCTAGTTTGTGATAGACTACAAATATTGTTTTTTTAGCTTTCAGATCAATTAAGTTTATTTTTTTGATTTAACTGCCAAAGGTAAATTGGAATGAAACTTTTACCCAAAGGAGTCGCCAGTTTTCCGGCGCTTCGATATAAAGATTTTCTTTACGCTGATAAGACCAGGCTTCTCTATGAGCTGGTCAATCTTCAACAACCTTTTTTTCTTTCTCGGCCTCGCCGTTTCGGCAAATCTTTGACCGTAAGCGTTTTGAAGGCTATCTTGGAGGGTCGTCGAGAGCTTTTTAAAGGGCTTTGGATAGATTCTTCTGATTATGACTGGCGTCCCTACCCAGTCATTCATCTGAGTCTGTCCTCAATTAAAACTGATAGCCTGGATTCAGTTAATAAATCTCTATTATCCAGACTTCAATTAATCGCTCTTCGCGAAAAATTGTCTTTTAATTTGGCCACCCCAGATAACGAGACCAGCCAAGATAACGTGGCCAGCTCAAATAACAAGGCCAACCCAAATGACCTAAACCTAGATGATCCCGTGGATTTTTTTCAATATCTGATCTATGGGCTTTTCTATAAGTATAATCAATCGCCTGTCGCGATCCTCATTGACGAGTATGACGCGCCAATTTTAAGTGAGATCGCCCAACCCGAACTGGCTGACCAAATACGTAAAGTCCTCAAAAAATTCTACGGAGTTCTGAAAGACTCTGAGGAGTATCGTGGCTTTACCTTCATTACAGGCGTAACCAAGTTCACCAAGACTTCCATTTTTTCCGATTTGAACAATCTTGAGGACCTGACAGTTAATGATGATTACTCGTCCATCTGTGGCTTTACCATTGATGAGTTTGACTCTCTTTTCCAGGACCATTTGGCTCAGGCTCTAATAAAAATGAAATCCAAAGGCCGCCTGGAGCCTGCGGCTACTGTCGCGGATCTGCGTGGAAAAATTTTGGAGTGGTATGATGGCTATTCCTGGGACGGCGTAACTCGGGTTCTTAATCCCTGGTCGCTATTGAGTTTTTTTTACAAGGCGAGGTTCAGTAATTTCTGGTTCGAGTCCGGGACACCGACATTTTTGGTAGACCTCATTCGCGCTCGGCGGATGGACTTGAATTTTTTTCGAGCTGACAATTTTATTTCGGAAGAACTCAATAACGTGGACGTTGACAATTTTGAGCCCGGCCCTTTGATGTTTCAAACAGGTTACCTGACGATCCGAACTGACGCGCCACCTGATGAAGATGATAATTATAATCTGGTCTTCCCTAATCTGGAAGTGAAGGCGTCTCTGGCCCCTCTCTTGTTGTCCCTCAAAAAGCCTCTGAAAGACCAGCTCCTGATGAAGCGACAGGCTCTGGCTGTGAAGGCCTGTCTGTTCCAAAGAGACGTGTCGGGATTCCAATCGGCTTTTGAAAGTTTTATCGCCAACTTCCCCTACCAAATCCATCAAGCCAGAGAATTTTTCTATCAGGCGCTTTTTATTTCGGCCATGGCCCTGGCCGATCAATATTTTGAATCGGAGCTCTCAGTGGCCGGCGGTCGGATTGATCTTCACCTCAAGGAGCCGCGGGGCGATGACTATGTCATAGAAATTAAAATTCGCGAGGCCGAAGAAGATCTTGAAAAAAAGACTCAAGAGGCTTTTGACCATAAAGAAACCAGAAAATATCATCTCAAATTTCAGGGCGCGGGCAATCAAATCTGGAAAATAGCTCTGGTTATCGGGGGGGCCCGGGACATCAATATCCGTTTCGAGTTGGCCTCGAACTGGCTCCTGACGAGGGATAATATATTTTTTACGGTCAAGGGTCCCGCAAAGGTCGCCGCGTCGAAAACTCCCGCCTGACCGCGCTCTCCTCCACTAACCATAACCTGGTTTACAAGCTCCGAGCCTGGTCCCTGGGTTTTTCCGCGTATTCCTGGCGTTGACCCACCTGGTCTTGGTTCCAGAGCGTCTTTCAACGTTCCAAGAAATACCATCTTCAGAGCGCCTCCGCGGCCGTGGACGCTAATTTAAAGAAACAAGTTTGTTTCATAGAAGCGGGTCAGCGTCGCCCGGACGGGCCGCGCCTCAAGTTGTAAGAAACTGACATCGATCAAGTAAGCGAGAAAAAAATTTTTTTAACCATTATTTTTACTATCCAATTAATTAACCGTATCTCCCGCAAAAATTCGGACCACAGACTATTTCACGAAATAAGCTAAAAAAGAAACTAAATGATTAAATTTATACTTTATGCGTAATAATAAGGCTAAAAAAAATCTTTTACTAAATATTATTTGTTTTTCTTAAATAAAAAATCATTTTTGGTTTTTGGCAAAGCGAAAGGCGTATTTTTAATAATATTATTCATACTTTTATCTCTTTCATTAA
>JAISMU010000064.1 GCA_031276635.1 Deltaproteobacteria bacterium
TACTTCCGACGGAAGCGCTTAAATTAGCTACCCTCCGCCCTTATCTTTCAGAGTCAACAAGGAAGGAATCGGTTGGTCAGAATAATAGGCATGGATCGCCTCTTTTAAATACTTATAGAATGAGTAGCCATTCATGACGCGGGTTTGTGAGGCGCTCCAAACTGGTTCACAGAAATGGCGACCGGCTGGTCCTCTTGTTCCACGCGTTATGTATCTGTCGATGACAATAGAGCGTAGAGCTCTCTCAACGGCGTTGTTTGTTGGGCCAATGTCAGGATAGAAAACAAAAGTTTTATAGTAATCGCCGTGTTCTTCAAACTTTGTAGCGATATTTTTACATTTTTTGTGTTTAGGTGGATTTTTAGCCACCTTAGACAGCTCCTCAAAAATATTCAGAATCACTCAAGACCAAATACGTCTTTGACAAAATTTTTGAGACCACCCTCAGAGGCGTGGCAACGGACCTTTAATATAGACCAATAAAACGGCCAGATTTGGTCCCAAAACCCAGTAGTCCTCATTTTTTCCGGAACTTGAAGATAGTGGACTTTCCCACAAACAGGGCATTTTAAGGCCATAGATTTGAAGGCCATAGATCGGAACAGACGTTTTATAAAAGCAAGATTATCGTCAAGATCAAACTGAAAGAGCCTCTTATCAAATCGGGGTTAATTTTTTAGAACCGCTTGTTTACAACGGGGACAATAAATCATTACTGGAAGCGTGGCTGGAACCGTAAAGACGATATTAGCTTTTGTTTCAGGGAAATATTCCTCGCGGTTTTAGCCTGGATGTCCGAGAGGAGCTCCTCTTGGCTTCTTTTCGCCGGTCTGATTCTCGTCGGTTTTTTTGGATTTCTTACCTAAACTTTTAGAGGGCGGAAGATGGGAATTATCACTATTGGTTGGAGGCTCATTAGTTTTCTCTAACATTTTTTTATTTTCATTCATCTCTTTAACTTTATCCATCATCATGTCAGGAGAGGACGAAAAATCATCTTGAAATAGGTGCTTCAGAGTCTCAAGAAGGTGATTATTATGAGGACTAGTCTCATTAGAGCTGGCAGGAGCCTCATCCGCCACAGCCTCAGGGGAATGGCTTTTAAGGTGGCCAATTCATTATTTAAGCCATTAATCGTCACCTCCATAGTAGCCAGGTCAGCCTTTGAGTCAGCTAATTTTTTGGCCTGGATGGCTATAAGTTCAACCAGCTCACATATTTTGAGTTTTAAACAATCGTTTTCAGATACTAAGTCGTGAAACCATTTACCAATGTGGTTGCCGGTTGATATATCGGTAGCTGAATCTTTCGACTCAGAAGTTGGGTGGAACTTGGCCTTAGAGAAGGTTAGATTTCCAGATTCCAGCTTACTTGACATGCTGGAAAGGCTATTAGATGAAAAAACAGTGGTGTGGGAAGGAAATAGCTCAGAATTTAGACTAGAAGGCATTTTAGCCGGAAGAATAGAAGCATTCTCCAGCTTTGATTGATCAGAAAAGTTGGTATTCAGCCTAATTTTATAGCTAGATATCGGATTTAGTGAGTCCATAAAGGTAATAATACAATTTATGGAGCTATTTGTCAAGACAAGTCAATAATTTTTTTGATAGGAAGAAAAGATAATAGATACCTTTGGAAAGGGACTAAAACATGGCAAATCCAATAAAGAGGTATGGAGAGCCTGAGTTTAAGCCAAATTTATGATGAAGGAAGAAATTTTTTGGGGAGTCTAAGAGGTATCGCTACAACTATTGTATTATATATGAGGCCAACGCCTTCCTTTATAAACTGTTCTTAGGGAGTATAGGCTGGAACTCCAGAATTGGGGAAGGTGTCTTAGAAAGAGGCTTCACAGGGTCTTGACCTGGGCTTTAGGATTTACCAAAATAAGGATAATGAAGGGCTACCTCAGAGGCCTCTTAAGGAGGGTGGGAGTAGATTTAGCCCTCCTGAGGGCATCCTATGTGAACGCTTACCAGAAAATAGGCCAAATGAGACAAAAATTTTAAGTTCTAGCCGAGCTTAGAGACGCCACCAAACCGAAGCCTGGCTGGAAAAAAACCAAGCGTTTGGCGGGCTAAAATCTGTTTTTTTTCTTTATCGGAAAAAATTTGAATAAATTCACGGGGTTATCTTCAAGAAAAATCAGCCCGGCCAATCAAAAACCGGTTGACAGACCGCTATCGTTAATAGTATCATAGTTTCAATATTTAAAACAATTCGTCTTTTAAATATGGACTTGTGATGAGCCGCTTAAAAAAATCTCAAATTCGCTCAACCCACCGCTCGGGATATAATGACCCGCAACAAGGCTGACGCATTAGCCTTTTAACTAATGTTAATTTTTGTATATGTTTAGCTTTTTAGTTGATATTTTGTCGTAATAAAAAAAGCCGCCTTTGGGCCGAAAAAATAACTGTTTTTCTTGGTCGACCAACCCCAAATGGACGCGCCGGCTCAAGGTGGATACCCATTTCGCCAGGCTTGAGCGCGGGAGTGACGCGATGACAAGATTCTTAATCGTCTTTTTGTTGGCTCTTGGCCTGGCCCTCGCGACCACCTGGCCAGCTCCGGTTCCGGCTCAGGCTCAGGCTCAAGAAGATGGAGGCACCCAAGCCTACGTGGTCCAAAAGGGCGACACCTTAGCCAAAATCGCTAAAAAATTCTATGGCAAGGCTAACCTCGGCCAGCGTCTCTGGCGGGCCAACCAAAACGTGGTCGCCCATCCCAAACGCCTGACCCCTGGGGATGTCTTGTATATTTTTCCCGAGAGCACCCTCGCCCTTAACCGGCCCATCTCGGTGCCACCGGCCCCGGCTAGCCCTCCCCAGAACCTGTATCCGAAGCAAGAGCTTTTGGATATGTCATTTCCCAAATATTTCTCTTTTGTGACGGATCTCCAGAGCCACCCCAACACCACTCGGGTGCGGGTCAAGAAACTGGTCAGCAAGCAGGTTTTTCAGTACAACCCAACTCTGGAGAAGGAAGAGCTTGTTACCAACAAATACCTGGAGGACCAGCTCTACGAGGCCCGGATCATTGGCGAGATCCTTGCCTCCCAGGAGCGGGGCGGCGTCGTCCGCAACGATGGCCTCTCGGCCGTCCAGATGGGTCGGACACTGCTGTCCACTGGCGACAACGTCATTATCCGCTTCACCGACGATCTGACTAAAATAATGGATTCCGACACCTATGAGGATTCGGATCCCTATTTCTCCTCCTTTCCCATTTACTCCATCTCAAATGTTATCCAGGAGCCCGACCGGCGTAGCCCCTCTTTTGCCCGGAGCCTGGGTAACCTGATGTATTACAAGGGCAAAATAACCATCGTCAGCCGAATTGAGGGCCTAGCTCCCCCGCCCCCGGCGGACACCCGGAAAATGAAACATCGGGACCGGCCCAACCAAGACCTGGAGTCGGTCTCCTACGTGGCCCGCATAACCTATTCCGAGGACGCCATCGCCATTGGCGACAAAGTGGTTCTCTTCCTGCCGCTGCGACCAGGGCCGGAGCGGCGGTTGGACGCCCCCTACGTGGAGGAGCGAGACTCTTACCGGGCCCCCGGCCGTTAAGGCTCCTCAACTATAATGATAACCGCGGGCCTGGCCGTTGAGGCTGATTTGGGAGGAGCTCTCCCGGTGGAGTTGGATTTTTCTTAAAAAAGGAGGTTTTTGACCGCCCGCCTCATCGGCCGAGCGGTCGAATATTCCCATGAAAGCTTATCTATCGCTGATACTGGGAGCCCTGCTCTCCCTGACCCTCTTAAGCGCCTGCGGTCCGCCGCTCATCTACAAACAACCTGTTTTTCCGGTTTGCGAGGGGCGCTACCGAGCCAACCTGGGGCCCATTAGCTCGTTATACTCCGCGGCGACCAACCCCTCTTGCAAACAATATATCCAGCCCAAGGACGTCTCGGCCTGGCTGGAGTCCCCTCTCAACTCCCACCGTTTGCGGGGGATCAACACCATAGTTCTAGGTTGCGCCAACCTCACCACCGCGGCCGAGTCGTGCGAATACGGGGGGCCGGAAAGTCACTCGACCACTTTGGGGATGGTCTTTGACTTCACCCGCTACAACGAGCGCTCCCGGGTGCGCAAGGCGGTGCTGGCCATCCACGCCAACACCAACGCCGGTTTCCTGAGCGGGGCGGCCAGCCTGCGAGGCCGGCTTATGGTGGGGGATAACTATCAGAGCTTGGCCATAAGCCGTAAGCCACCGACCGGCCAAAGTGGCTGGATCCTGTTTGATATCACCGATATCGCCGCTCGGGCCATAGCCGATCGCCGAGACTCGGTGGACTTTGAGCTGTCACTGCCATGTTCCCGCAACGATCGGGATCTGAGCGTGGTGGGCGTTTTAAGGCCCGAGCCAGTGGTGTTAGTGGAATACCTGTAACCGTTGGCGGGCCGCCAATTGACGGCCCGCCCAACTCCAGCGCGACCCCGAATTTTTCCCGGTCGCCTCTTCCCTGGCCTGGCCGGGGGTATTTTGAGGGTGGATTATGCGAGGAACTTTTGTCGCCCTGGCCCTAATCGTTGGGTTACTGGCCCCTTCCCTGGCCAGGGGAGCGGACGTTGAGGGCGTCATCGCCCAACAGTTGGTCGCCGACCAAGGGCTCTTTTACGCTCTGGCCGAGAACAATATTCCGGCCATGGCCGCCCTCCGGGACCAGGGGGCTGATCCCAACGCCAGTCTGGCCCGCCTGGGGCTCGAGCCCGCCAAAGTCTTTAATTACGACGTAAAACCTCCCATATTGTCCGAACCTCTCAATCCCGCCAGCTGGCCTATTTTGACCTGGGCTGTTTACCTCAATAAACCCGAGGCCGTCAATTTATTGCTGCGGGCCGGGGCCAGAGTCAACGGGACCGATGACTATGGGGCCACGGCTTTGCACTGGGCGGCCTGGGCCGGGCGCCACACCCTGGCCCAAGACCTGTTGAATAACAAGGCCAACTGCCAGGCCAGGGACTTTAAGGGCCGAACCCCCAAGGACTGGGCTATCATGGTTTCCCAGATCGACATGATCCGACTCCTGGATGGCCGCTCCTGCCGCGTGTCTGATGGCGACGATGACCGCGACGGGGTGCCGAACAGTCTCGACGAGTGCCCCGGGACGCCCTTGGGAGCCCAGGTCGATAGCCGCGGCTGCTGGATTGTGGCCTACGCGACCTTCTTTGATCTGGACAAATCCTATATCAAAAGCCAGTTCCGGCCCTATATCCGCCAGGCCGCCCTAATTCTAAACCGCAATCCCGACATCCTGGTCCGAATCGTCGGGCACACTGACTCCACGGGCACGGATGAGTACAACGTGGGCCTGGGGTGGCGCCGGGCCGAGGCGGTCAAGCAGGAGCTGGTCAAGCAGGGCGTCAATCCCAACCGCCTGATCACTTCCTCGCGCGGGGAAGCGGCCCCCATCGCCGACAATATCACCGCCGCTGGCCGGGCCAAGAACCGACGAGTGGAAATCCACGTGGCTCAACCCGAGGGGGTGGACCAAGCCGCGATGGAAAACGAGCCGTTAATTGAGGATGAGCCCTTAATTGAGGACGAGCCCTTAATTGAGGATGAGCCCTTAATCGAGGATGAGCCCCTGATCGAGTAGTCGCCGGGACTTTTGGCCTAAACATCGCTCCCTCGCCCGGAAGTTGGCCGGCCCCGCGAGCGCTCGCCTTTCTTTCGGCCGTTGAGCCCCTGGGGCTCAACGGCCTTTGATTTTTAACGACCGAGGAGCCCTGGTGCCTCTTTCAAACTTAACCGTCGAGCAAAAGGCCATTGTGGAAGCTGAGGAACCCCAGTTGGCCATCACGGCCTACGCCGGGACTGGCAAGACCACGACCCTCAAACTATTCGCCCAAAAAAGGCCCCGGGCCAGAACGCTCTACCTGGCTTTTAACAAAACCATGGCCGAGGAGGCCAAAAGAGCTTTCGCCGACTGCCAGCAAGTCGAGGTGCGCACCATCCACTCTTTAGCCTGGCGGCGTCTGGGCTACAAATACCAAAACAACCTTGGCAATTTCCGGCCCCTGGACCTGATGGAACCCTTGCGGCAAGCCGGCCTGGAGGACAACTATTACCTGGCCCGGGTCCTGGGCGAAATTCTGCGCGGCTTTATGTTAAGCGCCGAGCCGACCGTGGCCAGCCTGCTCAAAAATGAGGCCCGCTCTTTCAACAAGTTCCTGGCTCTGAATTTTAAGCCAGCGGCCCCCAAGGACATCAAAAACACCCTGAGCCGCCTGGGCCGGGTGGCCGAAAAAGTCTGGCAGTCCATGATCGACAAGACTTTCCCCATTCCCCACAATGGCTACCTGAAACTCTTTCAACTAAACCCAGGTGACCTGGGCTATGACTGGATCCTCGTCGATGAGGCCCAGGACCTCAATGATTGCATGATCGATCTAATCACGCGGGCCAGCGGGCGGAAGATCCTGGTCGGGGATCCCTTTCAGCAGATCTACGAATGGAATGGGGCGGTCAACGCCTTGAAAAAAACCGCCGCCAAATCCGCGGTCTATTACCTGACGAGATCCTTCCGCTGCCCCACCCACGTGGCCGAGCAAGCCAATCAGGCCTTAAAACTCCTGTCCGCCCCGAAACCTTTCACCGGAACCGACTCACCCAAACCCCGGGGAACCGGGCCCACCGCCTTGATCGCCCGGACGACCTTTGGGATCTTCAAGTTCGCGGTGGAGAACCACGACAAGATTCCCCTGGCCTACAACGGAGGTCTGGCCGCCTATGAGTTTGACCTCATCAAGGACATCTATTATTTAAAAACCCAACAGCTCAGGTTAATCCGCTCGGCTTTCATCAAAAATTTTAACACCCTCGAGGACCTGTCCAATTACGCCGAGCGGGCTGAGGACATGCAACTAGCGGGGAAACTCAGGATCGTGGAGCGTTATAAAGACGAGGTCATTCCCCTTTATGATCTGCTGGTCAAAAACGAGCGCGCCCCCCAGAACAGCGAAGTCCTATTGAGCACGGCTCACCGAGTCAAAGGCCAGGAGTTTGGCTCCGTCATCCTGGCCGGGGATTTTATCGACCTGGGCGGGCTCTGCCAGGCCATGGCCCAGACCCGGCAAAAGATCCACCCCGCTGGCCGAGGCCGCCCCCCGCGCCTGATGATTGACATCCCCATCATCCAGGCCGAGGAAATCCGGCTCATCTACGTGGCCATGACCAGAACCCGCGGCGACCTGACTCGACCGGACCATTACCTTTTCTCGGATGAGTTTGTCAAAACCTTTAAGAGCCTCCTAAGAGACGGCTGGTTGAAATTAGTCTAAAACGCCCCTAGCTTTAAAGACTAAATGATCAGGTTGGCCCTCTTGTTATCCTGAGGAACTTCTTTTGGGTCCACGCTGATTTCAGAAATACCGCCGCCCGATGAGCTTAACCAGAAGTTACTAAATCTGGGCGTTATTATTGACCTGTCCTCAGATTCCGAGGACCTCGCGGGTGGGCGAATTAACCAGGTTTTAACCAAGACCACCCAATTGGCCTGGCGGAACATAGCAAGTCCCGCTCAAGGCCCGGTTGGCCGCAAGCAAACCCGCCTCGCCCAAGCTCAAAAAAGCCGCCTTATCCCTGGCCAGACTCCCGGCCGCGAGGGTTGAGCTGACCAACAAAGCCAGCCAAATTCGCCGCCACGGCCTGGCTCTGGCCGGCCTGGTCTTTACGCTTTAAGCGACTAACCTAATCCAAGGCTCTTATATGATTATTATTTCCGTGTAAGGGGAATGCCGCTGAAAAATGGAATGAACGCTCATTTTGACGTGGTCATCTTTGAACCCACTTTCCAGAAAAGCCATTTTAGCGGGCTCAAGCTGGGCCAGCCAGGTAACCAGATCCAGGGTGATGGGCTGACCAAAAAAAGCGACGAGCTCATTGCTTCCGACCACTAAAACTCTGGCTTCCGCGGGTTCGGGCTGGGAATCAGACCCGGGCTCGGCGAGACCCGCCTCTGGACTCGGCCCCTCCCTGGAACTCAGAACCGCCAAGGCGCTGACCATTTCCGCAACCGGCGAACCGAGATCCAGACCCAACCTGGTCATAACCTCAAACAGTCGTTCCAGCTCCGACCGGGGGAGCCGCGGCTCCGCCGCTGGGCTAACCTGGTTGTCATCGGTCTGGCCCGCGGGCCCCCAACCTCTGGCCGAGAAATCCGGGCGCTCCAGCCGGAAAGCCCGAAACCCCAGGTCCAAAGGGTTTTGACGACTTAAGGGCTCAACGAAGAGGCCCGGCTCCTGATTGCCCGCGAACTCGGCCTCAATCTTCTCAGCCACGAGCCGAATTCGAGCCCGAGCCACTTGAGCCAAATCCGTAAACCCCTGAGGCCCAGGCTTAATCGGCGCGGCTAACTGAGCCAGAATGAACCGCCGCTCGCCCCCATCGGCCAGATTGAGCTCCATCACCGCCTGGGCCGTGGCGCCCGAGCCAGCGAAAAAATCCAGAACCAACCCGGTCCGCCCCACGTTGGAAAACTTAATCAACTCCGTGATGACCTCAGGATTTTTAGGGCTATCAAAAGGAAAATCCAAGCCGAGGGGTCGAGAGGCCAGCATATCCGACCAGTTGGTGTCGCGCGGAATCCCCTCGCTGGGAGGCTCCCAATGCTCCACGCCCTGGCTCATGGCCCGGTTGTCAACGTCGCGCCGGATAAAACGGGCCTGGCGACCGGTTCGGGCCCAGTAAGCCTCCAGGCTCATTTTTTTTTGAAAAAATCGCAGGTAATCCAGATAATTCTTGACCGCTTCTTCGGCCACTTCCCTTTTCCACTTCCACTGGCCACTCTGGGGCGTGACCCCCAAAAGAGGGTAACGCCGGGTCGGGCGGTTTGCGGAGATCCAAAACTCTTTCCAATAACCCTTGGCTCCCCGACTCTTAGAGGCTTTCCGGTAGACCGGGTTAAACCGGGTTTGAGGGTTTTTAGAGTAAACCAGGATATACTCCTGCCCCACCGCCAGGGAAAAAAGCCCAGAACTGACAAACTGACGGCTCAAATTCTTGTCATGGCGCCGGGTAAAAATAGTGTTACGAAAATTGGCCTGGCCAAAAATCTCCTGACAGAGGGTTTTGAGGTTATGACACTCCTCCTCGCCAACGCTGATAAAAATAACCCCATCGTCGCTTAAGAGGTTTCTGGCCAGACTGAGCCGCGGGGCCATCAAGCTGAGCCATTTGGAGTGGAGGCGACCCGATGACTCAACCTTGGCCTTGAGCCGTTGGGAGCTCTGGTCAACCGCCCCGGATTCGCGAGGATAGTCATCACTGTTTGTAGAAAAATCGTCATTATAGATAAAGTCGCGTCCGGTGTTATCGGGCGAATCTATGTAGATCATCTGGACCCGGTCAGCGTAGGAGCCCGCCAGAATTTTCAAGGCCTCTAAATTGTCGCCTTCAAAAAAAATATTTTTGGTCGCGAAAAAATCGCGGCTCTCCTCGGGGACGGGCCGGGGAACCAGGGTCGCCGGCAAGTGGGCCCGGGCCAAGGCCACCCTTTTGCCAGGCCACTCCAGCCGAAAGCGCTCCTGAGGCTCCTCGACCAGCTGGTCGCCCAAAGCCAGGCGCAAGCGCTCAAAATCAACTTTGATTCGAATTTGGCCCGCCTGGTCCTGGGTCTCAACAAAGCACTCCGGGTAAAGCTCCCTGAGCTTGGTGAGACGCTTGTTCCCCAGAGCCGGGGATTGGGGCCGCGATTTTTCCATAAACTGGGCCGGCCAGAACCTCCCTCCACGCCCCTGAAACCGCGAGCTCAGATTATTTTCAGCTCCGTGCCCGGGGAAATTTCCTTGATGACGCGCTCACCCTCTAGCCGGGCCGCGCCTGACTAAAAATAGTCATCCACCAGAACAATCCAAGTCGCCTCGACAGAGCTATGGCCGCGATAAGCCCCTTGGGGGGACCTGACGCAAATTTTGAGAAGTTTTTCAGCAGAGTCTATTTTTTCTGGTGGGTTTTTTTCAGTTGGATCAGTAATTAAGCCCCACCTTGGCCCGAACAACCGCCAGGGTTTGTTGAGCCACCAACCTGGCCTTGCGCGCCCCCTCCTGAAGAATGTCTCGGACAAAATCAGGACGGCTGACCAAATCCGCCCGGGCCGCCCGGTAAGGAGCGAAATAATTCCAGATGGTCTCCACCAACTCCTTTTTGACCTCCCCGTATTTCAAGCCTGGCCGCAGGTATCGCTCCCGAAGCTCCGCCTCGGACTCCGGGCTCAGAAATAACCGGAAAATGGCGAAAAGGTTGCAGTTATCGGGATCCTTGATGTCTTCGACGGCTCGGGCGTCGGTCACTATGGCCATGACCCGCTTGCGCAACTCCTCTTTGGAAATAAAGATGTTGATAGCGTTGTTGTAACTTTTGCTCATCTTCTGGCCGTCGAGCCCGGGGATGGTGGCCAGGGTCTCATCAATGCCGGCCTCGGGCAAAACAAACGTCGGGCCAAAGACGTGATTGAAGGTTCCGGCGATATCCCGGGTGATCTCCAAGTGCTGTTTCTGGTCCTGGCCGACCGGCACCAGATTGGCCTGATACAGCAGGATATCCGCGGCCATAAGCACCGGGTAAGCGAAAAGACCATGATTGGGCACCAAACCCCGGCTGATCTTGTCCTTGTAGGAATGGCTCCGCTCCAACAACCCCATGGAGGTGAAATTATGCAGGATCCAGGTCAACTCCGAGTGTTCAGCCACATCACCCTGGACCCAGAACCAGCACTTGTCGGGATCGAGCCCCAAGGCCAGAAAGTCCATGGCCGCCTCTAGGGTGTTCCTGGCCAGGAGCGGACCATCATTGACCGAGGTTAAAGCGTGGAGATTGACGATGAAACAAAACAACTCGCTTTTGGCCTGCCAACCGATCATGGACCGCATCATGCCAAAAAAATTGCCAATATGCAGGCTGCCTGAGGGCTGAATGCCAGAGAGAACGCGCATGGTCATTTCCTAACTGTCAATGAGATTTGTCGGGCTGAACCCAGTCCTCGCCGCCCAAAAGCCCGCCGGGGTTATCGACGTCCACCCGTCGCAATCGCCCCAGGTGATAGGCCAGAAGCTGGAGGGGAATAATGGCCACCATGGGCCGAAGCCGAGGCTGGACCGCGGGCAGGGGAAAAAAGTCATCAGCCAGTGAGGAGAGGGCCAGATCCTTTTTCGGGCCATCCTCGGAGATGAGCCACAACGGGGCCCCCCTGGCTTTGAGAGATCTGGCCAGGGCCAAGGTGGAGGAACCGGCTTCGTCGGCGAAGGCTATGAGAATGATGGGGGAGCGCGGGCCAACCAGACCCAGGGGCCCATGACCGAACTCGCCGGTGGAATAGCCCTCCGCGTGAAAGTGGGCCACTTCCTTGAGTTTCAAAGCTCCCTCATAAGCCATGGGCAACAAAGCCCCGCGAGCCAGAATAAAGACTTGCTCATAATTAGCCAGGGCCTTGGCCATCAGAGCCACCCGATCTTCCAAGGCCAGCACGTAACGGACCATCTCCGGGACCCGGCCCAGATTCTCCAGCTCCTGGCGCCAGGGCTCCTTCATCAGCCCCCGGCTCTGGGCCAGGC
Organism: Deltaproteobacteria bacterium; assembly: GCA_031276635.1. Classification (GTDB taxonomy): domain Bacteria; phylum Desulfobacterota; class Desulfarculia; order Adiutricales; family Adiutricaceae; genus JAIROO01. The sequence goes on from JAISMU010000064.1 coordinate 11,559, forward strand.
GGAAGGCCAATAACCCCAGAACCAGGGTCTGGGAGGTGAAGGCCTTGGTGGACGACAAGGTGAAAACCTGCCCGGCCAGGGTCATCAGGTAGCCAGAGGCCGCCTCAGTCAAGGGTGAGGGAGAGTCGTTAACCAGGGCCAGAGTCACCGCTCCCCGGGCCTTGGCCAGATTCAGGGCGCTCAGGGTGTCCGAGCTCCGGCCCGACTGGGAGACGGCCACGGCCAGGGTTTTATCGTCCACAAGCAGATGATGCCGGCCAGCCTCGGAGGCCGGCTCCACCACAGTCGGCAGTTGCGATAACTCCTCAAAAATGTAGCGAGCCGTCATGCCGGCGTGGTAACTGGTCCCACAGGCCGTGATGTAAACCTGATTGACGCCGCGCAATGTCGCCTCGTCCAGCGGCGGTCGGGTCATCTTCAGGTAGAGATTAGGGCCCAAGTACTTGGTCAGAGTATTGGCCAGAACCTTGGGCTGCTCTCTGATTTCCTTAATGAAAAATGGCTCTTTGTCAGTTTCTTTCACGGACATTTTCCGGTTCGCGTTATTTAAGCCCAACTCGGCGCCCGCGGTTTCGGGAGCGTCTGGGCAAACGCCTCAAGGATTGCCGGGCCCGAGTCAACCTCGCCCCGACGAAGGTTCGCGAAGGCCCCACCGCGAGACCTGGCCCGACCCAGGTGTCCCGCAGGCAGACGTAAGGCCCCACCGTAGCCCCGGCCTCAATTTTAGTGGACCCGGTCAGGACCACCCCCGGCCCCAGGGTCACGTCCTGGCCCAGCCGGACCGTGGCCTCAATATAAGTGGTGGCGGGATCGGCCATGGTCACCCCGGCCGCCAACCAGGCCGAGTTGATCCTGGCGCGAAGGACAGCCTGGGCCCTAGCCAGATCCAGGCGGTCGTTGACCCCCAGAGTCTCCTCAAAATCCGGGCTCTGGACCGCCGCGCACTTAAAGCCGCGCCCTCGAAACACCTCAACCACGTCCGTCAGGTAATACTCGCCCTGGGCGTTGTCAGGCCGAAGGTCAACCAGGGCCGCGAAGAGCTTTTTCGAGTCAATGACGTAGATCCCGCTGTTGATCTCGTTGAGGGCCAGCTCCTCTGGGGTGGCGTCCCGGGCCTCGACAATCCTCTCCAGCCAGCCGGCCTCGTCCCGGATTACCCGGCCATAAGCGGCCGGGTCGGGCAGACTCACAGTCAGACAGGAGAGATCCGCTCCCAAGGCCTGGTGAGCGGCCAGAAAATCCAAAAGAGTCTGCGGGGAGATCAGAGGCGCGTCCCCCGGCAGAATGACCACCGGCCCCTCGAAGCCAACCAGAGCCTCAGCCGCCGCGGCCACGGCGTGTCCTGTGCCCAACTGCTGGGCTTGCCGGGCGAAAACCAGGTTGGGCCGAGGCGAGACCGAGCTCTGAACCTCCTCGGCCCCCACCCCGGTCACCACAACCAAGCGAGCGGGTTGAAGGAAACTGGAAGCGTGCAGAACATGGGCCAATAACGAGCGCCCCATCAGCTCGTGGAGGACCTTGGGTCTGGCCGAGCGCATGCGCTTGCCTTGGCCCGCGGCCAAGACAATCGTGGCCACCGGCGGGCTCTGGCCCGTTTTTGATTTTTGAGTCGCCCTCGCCGACAATCCGCGCTCCCCTGAGTTTAGCCCCCTGACCTTATCGCGACTAAAAACCTTCTGAGTGCCAACTTAAGGCCAGTCAACCCCTGGCCTGAAGATCGCTATCTAACAACCCGGTTATGTTACCAAAATTTGATTGAAATTGATATTGTCATTTAACAAGGCCAAGAGCCAGCGGATCATAGATAATGAGTTTACTATAAAATAATAATTGTTTATATAGTTAAATCAAAAAATTATATTAATTTAATATTTATCTTGAACTGAATACCTTGGCGAAAAGTTACTTTTTCCAGAACATCTTGAGGTAACATATAGAAATTAATAAATTTGATTAAAAGCTAATTAAACGAAAAGGGTCTTCGCGCGAGCCGCAGTTCCGCTTGGAGCCTGACCCGGCCAAGAACTGGGGAGGGCTGAACGCGCCCCGCCAGTGGTGGGCTGAGTCTAAAAAAACTTCAATCCCCAGCCTCAAGGCTCACCCTTTTAACAGTGAGCCTGGGAGTCAGTCAGATTAGAGTTTTTTGGTCAGGCGCGCGCCCAAAGGAACAGAGCGTTTAAAGACTTTGAAGGCTTTTTATTGAAATTTAGGGATTCATCTTTCAGTAAATTATCATGAAACTCGTCCTCACGCTGTAGGTATGAAACGTGTAAATTTTATGTGGTTATTTCCGTCAGTTACGCTTAGTTTCACGGTAATTTCTTAATATAAATTTGCTATCTTGATTCATAAGCGATTATTTCTTTATTTATCAGGACGATTAAATAATAGTGAGTCCGTAGGAAATTGATTTCAAGACACGAGATTTTTCAAGGCGCGAAATGAGGAAAGTAAACTATATTCAGATCAGGGAGAAGAAAATCATCCCGCGCCTGAGCGGGCCGAAAATCCATAACTATATATATGAGCCCAAAGGTAGACACGGGAGGTTATTATCTCAATTCGCCCACGCGGTTTGGCTTTTTAACCAAGGTTCATGAAACTTCGCAAAAAAATATAATTGTATCAACATATTATTTAAAATTCTCATTAAACGGGTGGGTACTTCAGTATTTCCTCCAGCGATTTAAGAGTATTTTCCTGAGGCGTGGAAAATTTCTTCAGCCGCTTAAAGGCCGGCCGATTAGGAGCCGTAAAAAAAATAAATTTTACGTTTTAAAGCCATTTTTTACGGCAACAACGAATAGTTCCAGTCACCATGAAATTCGTTACTAACCAAATTTAACGCATCAAATTCATGTTGCTGAATTTTTGTACAAAGTTTATATTTTCTGTGATCAAGCCTGCATTTAACGGATAAACCGTTTTTTGTATATGTTTTGCTAATAAGATTAACAATAGTTTCATAATCACGTAATGGCTCACCCCTCCAGTTTGATGAGATAAAGCAAAATAATCTATGTTCTACCTGGTTCCACTTACTAGTTCCAGGCGGAAAGTGGCGAACATGAATAGGCACTCCAATGAATCGTGAAAGTTT
>JAISMU010000180.1 GCA_031276635.1 Deltaproteobacteria bacterium
TGGACTTCCGAAAGATATCCATCGGCCCACGAAACTCTTTTCCATTAACAACGGCCTTTTCGTCAGACCGCAGGATCTGGAACTCTTCTGGGGTAATGTTCACTGACATTTGCCAGGGATACCCCTCATCAGCCAGGCTGGCCACCTTCCGGGCTGAGTCGCTGCTATCCAGCAACACGCCCTCAACGATTATCTTCCCGGTGTCTTTGGATATATTGGTGGCGAAGCCGACAATCTTCTCTGAATTATGGTCCAGCAATATGGGCATCTTCTTGTGAGAGAACTTCACCCCGGCCAGGTCGAAGATTACCGCGTCATACAGGAAGTGGTCCCGGACCGGCTCCCCGGAGTAGGCGACACCTTTAAAGGTGCGTTTCTTGGTCTCCGGGTCGGAGAGGGCGAAGTCCAAAGCGTCCGAGACCAAGAATATATTTTGACTTTTAGTTTTTTGGACGGTATCATTATTGTCAGGCATTAACCCTTTTCCTTTTCCCCATTGTGAGGTGATACATGTCGAGATACGGTATAGCCCCTGGTTGGCCGACTGGGCTTAGTAAAGAACAAGAAGAAAAACGTCGCAAAGAATTTGACGAAAAGTTCCTTAACCATCCTGATATTAAGCCCCTGGTTGATTCAGGCGAATGGGACAAAATGACTCCAATGCATCAAAAGTGGTTATTACTTGACCTGATTCCATGGTCATCTGAGACCATTGAAAAATCGATCAAGATGTGCGATCAGATAAGCGCTGATTTTCATAAGCACACCATCAATGATGGTCTTGATGATGATAAAGAATAACTTTCACTGTTATTACCCTCTTTTTATCACTTGTGAGGTGTCCTATGGCCGATAGCAACAAGCCTAAAGATATAATTGAGCTACTTAAGGAGTCTGGTAAATGGGACAAAATGTCTCCCCTGTGCCAACGTATGCATTATGAGGCCGCGACTTCAGCCGAAGCAGGACCCACTTGGGTCGCTGAAATGGAAGCGTTCCGCAAAGAACAAGCCCGAATCAAAGCAACTCCCGATTCGAAAAAAAGAATGGCCTGGATTAGAGCCAACGCCAAAAGGGAACACGCCGAATTGGCCGCCTGGCATAAGCGTTGTGATGATATTGCCAAAGAAATCCAGGGCGAAGACTATGACCCCTCAATTTACCAAGACGATGATGATTACCGCCCTAAGCTTAAGCGGTAAATATATAATCAGCTTTTGCCTTATCGCTGAGTAATTCAATATCAAAATACGTCTTTCCGTCTTTTTGATATTTCTTAAGAATTTTAAACTTAGAACTTGACTTAAATAATCGTTCCGTTTCTACATGGTATTTTGATATTGATACAATTGGTAACCCTTTATCAGATTTTAAGACCCAAATTATCCCTTCAGGCCCATCCGCATAATCTTCAGCTACAGATTTAGATTCTGAAAAGCTCAATAACGACCTATTCTCCATAATCATCCCAGGTTTTAACTGATTCATAGGTAAACCTTTAAGTTTATCTTTTATACTTCCAGTATGAGTAATACCTCTAAATACGGTTATTTTTTCTGTGCTATTTTCTGTTCCCAACTCAATAGCGGTATCTATAATCCTAATTAACTTTTTTGCGGCTTCCGAATTAATTGTTTCTCTCATAGTTTCATTAATTAATCGATCCTTACCATCAAAAGTGTAACTAGATAGAGCTTGTTTTAATCCATCTGGCAAATTCTGAACCGCCAACCCACTAATGCCCCTAGGCTCAATAAAATTTTTGTAATATTCTCTATCCCAATTATCCACTGGTCTACTGGCGCGTCTGTAGTCATCCGCGTATTTTAATGACAAATCTAATTTTTTATATGTCTCTTTATTCATTAATTTTTTAATATCTAATGGTTCTGAAACAAGTTTAGCTTGTAAATCAAGATCAGTAGTTATAAGTTTAAACACATCATCATTCAACTCACCTATAGAATTACCTCTCAAATTAATAACTTCTCTTAATCGTTTAATAGCTTCTTTAGCCATATAATCTTTTTCAATGGCATCCTTATTATTCCAAACAGGCTCCATAAAATTAATCCGCTGTTCATTTTCAGCGTCATATATGTTTCTCATTCGGTGATTTTTGATATATTGGCTAGGATCAATCGGTTTATTATCCGCCTCCGCCTCTTTAACCAATCTCTCAATCTCTGCCTGAGTCAGATTCAATTTTTCCAATTTAGCCAACTGAGATTCGGTAAAAATATCTTTTAAAGGGCTTAAACTCGGCTTTTCCTTCTTTTTATCTTCCGGCGCGACTCCTTTATTTTCACCTAAAGCCGCCTTAGCTCTCGCCTCAGCCTCAGCCTTAGCGGCTAATACCTCCTGGAAAGAATGCGCTTCCGCCAAAGCTTTCCGATACATAGTTTCAGAAATAACTTTACCTAAAATATCTGTATTACCAGCCCCATTGGGATAATTTACTGCATCTTCTAATATCGACCTAAAAGCGGCGTCAGGAACAGCGTAAACATCATAATCTGTTAAATGTTTCAATATCTCAGGGTCTCCAACATTAATCCCATGCAAAGGAGACCCTTCAAAACCTTTGTCTGGTGGATTATTCTTAATTATAAAGTTAGTCGCTTCCTCAGAGACAGTTCTCTGGGCCCTCGCAGCTTCATCGTTTAACAACTGAGTCCAGCACCGGCACTGGTAACCGTTCGGCGGGTACACCATATCCCCCTCGGGGGTGCCAAACTTTATAACCAGTCCATTCAGGGCCGCGTGGTTAGGCCGGACCTTCGGGTCTTCCGCCGTATGGTATTTGTAGTAACCATAGGAGTCAGACAACTGAGCCTGCTCCATATACCGCCCGCGCCCGTACGCGCTCATCACGTTAGTCCGAAAGATGTTCTGCAGCCGGTAATCCGGCAAGTTTACCGACAACCCCCCAGACTGGACCAATTTCTTAAAATCTCTGAACGTTCCGCCATCCCTCAACACCGCGCCCAATTGTTGCTGAACAAACCTGACCTGGTCCAGGCTGGCCGCTTGGGCGAAACTGAAGGCTCGCAGCTTCTCTATCCGCCCACTGCCGTAATACTCATCAGGCAAGATAGACTTTTTGTTAAGAAAATGGTCCCAATCAGCCATTCTTCAACTCTTTTCTAACGTCTTTATGAGCCCGGACCATCCCCGCCTCATTGACCTCCAACAAGGCTTCCGCGAACTTCGGATTCATGCTCTCCTGAATGTTCTCTAAATTGCTCATCATCTCCGAGGCTGAATTGGCCTCCCTTATCGCCTTCTTTATCGCGCTCGCCTTTATCGGATTCCCAGACCGCATCTCGCCCCAGAGGGCCAGGGCCTCCAGCAAGAACTCGCTGGGCATCGCGTCCGACTCCCGCCGGGCGGCGAACTTGGCGGCGACTTTCTTCGCGGGCGGGCGCGTGGGCGAGTCCTCGCGCTGATCCGCGTTTTGGTCTTCGGCCTCGTCTTCTTCCTCAACCTCTATCAACTCAGTCCTGGGGGGCATCGGCTCCACTTCGGGCATCTTGATCTCCCCCGGCCTGTAACCATAATTGTCCATCAAGTAATCTTCGGAGAATCCCGCGACTATCCCCGCGTCAACCAGCGTCTTGTCTCGGTCCGCTCGGGCCTGGGCCAGGTTGACCTCATCGCCAAAGATGACTTCCGGGGGGTTGCCCAGGAATCCGTTCAGATAAAAACAAGCGTTGACATACGTCTGAACAACCGGCTGAACCAGCCCGACATCGCTCTCTACCTTGTCTTTCCGGACCTCATTGTGTACTTCCCCCAGGGCCCGGTTCCCACTCCCGCCATCCGTCCCACTGGTCAACGTCTGGCCTAAAACAACCTTCTGAATCCGCCGGACCAGCATGTTCTCCACATTCTGGTACAACTCATGGCCGGTCGAGTTAGGATTAACCGCGTTCAGGCTCCCGCCCTTCAGCACGACCACCGCGTCCTGTTGGGCCTTGATCAAGTGTTCGGCCAACTTCTCGGTATCGGTATCGGAAGTCTCGGGGATCACCCCAACCAGAATCGGAATCGCGTATCGCTCCAGGTACTGACCCAGGAATTGCCAACTGGTGTTCCTGAAAAACCAGGGCCAGTACAGCCTGGACAGCAGGGCCTCGCCATAGGGGTTATCCCAAGAGGGTTTTGACCGGGTCAGCAAGAACTTATACCTGGTGTCCATGACCACCCAAGAATAGCCCGCCCCCGGATAATCTCTGAGCCGCTCCTGTAATTTAGGGTCCCGGACAATCGGCTGAGACCAGCCGTCAAAAGCCACATTCTGGACCAACGTCCCATCCGGCAAGACTGAGAAATAATCCAGGTTCCGACCGCTTATGTCTCTGGGAACATAGACTTTTTCATTCTCATAAACGTCTTTGTCCCATACAATTTCCTGAATCGACCACCCGTACAACAGGGCTTTAAAAGCATTTGAGAGAATAGTTCGCCTAATTGCGCCATTGAGGCATCTTTCAAGAATAAACTTACTTGCTTGGCTTTCAGTCGGCTCAAGCCTAATCGGCACCCGCTGCAGCCCGTCTTCTCTGGTCTGGCAGCACTGGTAGATCTCATCGTCATAAAGTAGTTTCCCCAACTGAACCCGGCTCATCCCCAACTTTCGCAACACCGAATCCGGGTCGGGCATATCAATCAGCTTATTGACCAAGACCTCCCAAGACTGCGGCGTGAACAGAGCTTGCCGGGTTGTGGCCGAAGGGCCTTCAGGTTTCGGCGCGGCGGCGAATTTATTTTTGAGCCAGTTAAAAATCACAGCCACGCTCCGCCCCAACTATGGCTGGGGTTTAGTCGCCTGTTGCCAGAACTAATCTCAACCACCGGGTTCCGCTTATTGATTAAGCGATTGAGGGCCTGGGTCATCGCGTCCACCTGGTCATCATGGGCGGCGGATGGGAACTGAAGAATCTCCGCCTCAAAGTCCGGGACCCAGGGAGCGAGGGCCACGTTAGGAATGTACACATTGCCCGACTCCCAGACGGGAGACACCGCGAAGGCCCGACTGGTCTTGCCGCCTTCCGGGTTTATGGGGATAATCCCAGAGATTCGCCTTTTCAGGGTATCGATGACCGCTGGGCCATTCGCCTTGTCCTCAACTAACTTCTCTCGGGCCTCGGGCCACTTGTCCACAAAAGCCTTGAATACCTCAACCGTCTGGGTGAAGCTGTACCGGCCCCGGACCTGGTCAACCAAATAATAGTCGCCCTCGTGTTGGCCCCAGACCTGCCCAACCACAAAATCCGAATCGTCATTGTCCTTAAAGGCCATATCCCAAGACGAAATCAAGCGATCAAAAGTCTGGGGCAGGTTGCGCCAATATTGGACCCACTCTTTCTTGAATATCTGGCCACCATCCGGCACGGGCCGCTGCTGGTACAGAGCCGCCCAATCCCTTGAGCCAATTGTCCGCTTTATTCGCTCCATATCCTCAAGCGTGTACCTTTCGGGGTGCAAAGGCTCGCCCATCTTCCGATGGGGCTCGTCAACCTCAGCTATGGCCGGAAAATTAATCACCCGCCACTGATCTCCCTCACCCGCGGCCATCGCGGTCAACAACCGCCCGACCAGATCGTCCATGTGCCAACGGGTTTGAATAATCACAATGCCCCCACCGGGAGCCAATCGCGTATAGAAAGTGCTGGTGTACCAGTCCCAGACCTTCTCCCGGATAGTCGCGCTATCCGCCTCCTCGCGATTCTTAAACGGGTCGTCAATAATCAGGCAATTGTGGACCAAGAAGTTATTGGCGAAATAATTATTGTTATCAGCCACTTGGATATCATAGACATCCACTTCCTGGAGCCGCTCGCTGACGTTGATCCTATGAATCGGCACATCATAGGAGCAGTCATTCGAGTTCAGGCGCTTACAACTCTGGCCGGGCAACAGGCTCCCGGCTTTCAGATAACCGGGTCCAATCCAGACCTTGTGCTCCGGGGTCATCTCCAGGCTGTAGCCCAACTCGGTCTGAATCTGGACTATCTTCTTAGCCGTAGACCGCTTAATGGCCTGGACCGGCTTCGACTCAATGACGCTGTACTGGTGGTCATAGCTCAAGACCAGGTCCCCGACTTGGAGTTCCTCTATTGGCAGGCTGCCCTGGTTAGTGGCGACCAACGTCCCCTTGACCACACACTCGCCACCCATACCCGTAATACCCCCGCCAATACCCGCCGACCGATAGCTACCCTTGCGCCCGACAATCTCAAAAATATCGCTGTTGCGCTGCCAATTGCCGGTAGAGTCAGAGCGAACGTTTTTGCCACTTAGGCTAGTCTCAGGGAACAATTTTTTATAGTCATCCGAATCGACAATCCGCTGAACATCACGATTATTACGAGCGGCCAGATCCGCCGCGTAAGCGGTGGATATTATAGACATATCAGGGTATTTGCCAAATAAGTAAGCCGGAAATAAGCGAGATACTAACTCAGATTTACCCATTCGTGGTGGGCAAGTCAGAATAAGCCTTGGGCTCTTTTTGTTCTTTATAGCGGTCAAGAACTCGTCAAGCTCGTGGCAGATCTCCTTATGTAGCCAGCCCATTAGGTAATCGGGCCGTAAATAACGAACAAATCCGTTAAGACAGGAGACGGCCAGTTTTTTCTTGAGCTGGCTCTTGAGTAGCTCCTGGTCTACCTTCATCTCTCCATGCCTTATCGCACAACTCTTCCAGCTTCTGTAAATCGGAGCCGTTCAAGCTGAGGTTCGGGGCCGGGCTCATGCTCCGGTCTGAGCTGGTGTGGTCGATGGTCTGTTTCTCTTGCCAGCCGAGGCGACACTTGGCCCAGAAAATCAAGCACTGGGTGTCCCCGGACAGAGCCTTCTGGAACAGACGCTGGACCACGATAGCGTTAGTCAGGGCCATGCCCCGATAGATATCAGAAGAATATTTCTTAACGAGCTGGGGGACGGTAATTTCCAGAATCAGGGCTATTTGTTCCACTGGCATCCCGTACCCGGCTAAGACCTGTACTTTCTTGGCGATTATGGCCTTCTCTGGGTCCCTGAATCTCTTTAGGGATTTACTGGACAGCTCCTCGTTACTCAGCTCCAGGTCCTCAGAGGTAGGGCTGAGATCTGGGTCGTTTATCTCGCTACCCCTCCATTTAGCCCGTTCCCTTTTCCAGTCTAAATAGGCGGCTTTAACGCTGGGGTTGTCCAGGGCCTCGCTGGCCCGGACCAACTTCCCATCGGGGTTACGATACATAGGCTCGGGGGTATCAAACTGGTGGTTTTTTCTGGGCATGGCCTGGTCCTAAGAGACGGTAAATTTTCTAGTATCAGCATAAACCCGGTTTTGGGTTTGATCCTAAAATGGCCCCAAATGGGCCCCAAAATGGCCCCAAAATGGCCCTAAAATGGTAGTTGACGTAGGGGGGGGTTATGAGCCTCTTTTCACTTTTAGCCTATTCTCAACCCACTCTGATAAAGCCGCTCGGGTCGAATACCATGAGCCATCCTCCTCAAATTTCATAATAGGAAAACCCGGCTCATTTTTTAGTTGCTTAATTAATCTCGAGCGACTGGGAAGACCCATAGCTTTAGTTATTTGCTCTAATCCACACAACAATATAGGTTCCGGTTCATTTTTATCGATCATACTTTCTCCTCCAAGACCGCCCGCTCTCCAGTCTTCTTCTCCCACCGCTGAACGGCCATGTCCACATAGGCCGGGTTAATCTCCATAGCCAGGCACACCCGGTTAGTTATCTCACAAGCCAAAATGGTAGTCCCCGACCCGGAGAATGGCTCATAGACATAATCGCCCTCCTGGGAATTGTTCTCTATTGGCCGCTTCATACACTCAATCGGCTTCTGGGCGCTATGGCCCGAGTCATTAATCGTGTTGGCCTTGATCTTCCATAAGTTTGACTGGTCCGGCCCCCCGGACCATTGAGCGTTTTGCCCCTTGCGCACCGCGTACCAGCAGGGCTCAAATTGATGATGGTAATTACCACGACTGATAATAATGTGGCCCTTGTCCCAGATAATCAACTCCCGAATCACAAACCCACAATTGATCAAAGCCTGCCCATGCTCAACCAGATACTTGGACGGAGCCCAGGAATAAATCACATCGCCAGGAAACAGACTCCAGACCTCACTCCAGTCCGAGCGATCATCATTATTAATAGTACCGGTAATTACATTTCTCCGATCCAGCCGCTTCTCCCGCCAGTCCGGCTTGTAATTCACCCCATAGGGAGGATCGGTAACACACAAGCGCGGTTTAGCCGGGCCCAGCAGCCTCGCCACATCCGTGGCCACGGTCGAGTCTCCGCACATCAAGCGATGCCCGCCAAGCAGCCAGACATCCCCCGGCTGGGTTATTGGCTCTGGGGCGGCCTCATCCTGGGGCGGCTGAAAATTGTCATCCTCAGCCTCGGGCAGCCTCAATAGTTTGATCAGCTCGTTATCCGTGAACCCGGTCAACTTCAAATCGAACTGCTCCAGCTTCAACTCCTGTAACTCCAATGTTAATAAATCGTTATCCCACTCCGCCCAGTTAACCGAGCGGTTAGCCAGCAGGCGAAAGGCCTTGACCTGGGCCTCGGTCAGATCATCCGCCAAAACCACCGGGACCTCGGTCATCTTCAGAACAACCGCCGCCTTCAGCCGCAGGTGGCCATCGACCACCTCCCCATTCGACCGGGCCACAATGGGGATTCGGAACCCGTACTCATTTATGGCCGCGACCATCTTGTCCACGGCCTTGTCATTCTTCCGAGGGTTCCGGCCATAGGGTTGGAGCTTATCTATAGGCCATATTTCCATTTTCAAGTTATTCACTAGTCATCTCCATCGTAAAGCTAAATGTTATCAAATTTTAACGGCTTAAACTTTCGCTGTCAAGCCCAAAAAATCTCTATAGTCTATAAAGTTAAAATAAAGGCCCAAGTTTGCTCAAATGTACTATCCGATTTTTTAGCTGAGTAGTTTTTACTCAACATCGGTTAAAAAGTATCCATTGCAAAAAGTTTTAAAGCCAAGTTTCCAGAATTCGATATACTATAATTATACAAAATTATATTATCTGTACTGTTGGTACGTAGTTCTGTACCAACCGATGTCCACAGTACGACTGACTGGCTGGATTGTACGGACCACCCAACTAGTACAACTCCCTAACTTTAGCACTTATGTATAGGTTAAAGCTGTGCGGTGGCCTGCTGATCGGGAAAAATAACTTTTTTTTTGGCCTTAAAAACTTTTTTTCAGGGATTTTGGCCCGATTTTTCCCCAAAAATCTGGCCCAAGTACTGTTTTTTGCCCAAAAGTATCCACCTGTCGGGTAATTTCTACCCAGCGAATTCCCTCGGTACCCAGCTTATGTACGTTAATTTATACAAATTTATGTTTTCTGTGCGGAATGTACTGATTAAGATTGAAATCTGTACAAACGCCCCGCCTTTGGCACACAATCTGCACTAGTATCCTGTCAAGACAACGCGATGGCGCGAAACAAACAGGAGCGAAACCCATGACAACCATCAACGACCTGACCTTCGGCATCGAGATCGAGACCGTGAAGCGGACTCGCGAGCAAGTCGCCACCACCATCCAGACTGTGGTTGGCGGGACCATCCTCCACCTTGGCGGGCACTATGACGCCTGGGCGGTGTTTGACGGCCAGGGCCGCGAGTGGAAAGTGGTCAGCGACAGCTCACTGACTCTGGTTGACAAAATGTACCAGAGCGAGGTTGTCAGCCCGATCCTGACCTACGCGGATCTGCCGCAACTCCAGGAAGTGGCTCGGGCCCTTTACAACACTGGCTCCCGGATTGACCGGACTTGCGGGATTCACGTCCACGTAGGCGCCCAGAACGCCACGGTCAAGGGGTTGGTCAACCTGACCAAGCTGGTCTACAAGCAGGAAAACCTGATGTTTGAGGCTATGGGGGTTGACGCGGTCCGGAAAGAGAAATATTGCCAGCCGGTCAGCTCCGAGCTCATCGCCAAGCTGGAGCGGACCAAGCCCAAGAGCCGCGAGGATCTCAACCGGGTCTGGTACGGGCACTACAACCCGAGCCCCGAACACTATGACACCAGCCGCTACCACGGCTTCAACATGCACAACGTGTTCTTCAGGAACACCATCGAGTTCCGGTATTTCAACTCCACTCTCCACGCGGGCCGGATCAAGGCTTACGTACAATTCTGCCTATGCCTTTTCGCCAAGGCGATGAACGCCAACTCGGCTTCGGCCAAACAGACGGCCCTGACCGAATCGGCCAAGTATGACTTCCGGGTCTTCTTACTGAAACTGGGGATGATCGGAGACGAGTACAAAACGGCCCGGCTTCACTTGACCCAACGGCTGGCTGGGAGCTCTTCCCGGAAATATCACCGGGCCGCTTAACAACCTGGGGGGGGTTACCCCCCCCCAACCTAACAGGAAACAACCATGAACCCCGAAGCCCAAGACTTCCTGGCCGCTTGCGGCCTCCACTTCTCCCTGGACCAACTGCGGTCCGCTTTCGAGTCGGTCGCCAACAAGGCCGACTGGAAGGGCCCCATCGATGCCCTGGTCCAGGCGGACCAGGTCAAGATGGTCGCCGAGGCCATCGACTTCTTCGCGGGCTGCCGGCCGACCTACGCTCCGGCCGCCAACGGCCAGGTCCGGGTCCGGGCCGTGGGCTATTACGAAGCCGTGGGGGCCTGAGGGCCCCAAGGCTATGGAGGGGATAACAATGTTTAATGACGAGCCTGAACTGGTTCTGGTGGCCCGAGCTGACCACATTCCGCTTTACCCCATTGAGGCCTTTAGAGCCCAACAAAAACAGGAGACAACCATGACTAGGATTGACCCAAAAAACCTTCTCCCTGGGCAAGAGCAATATCGGAATTGTCCAGTTTTGAAAAAAAAGTACGTTCAATACGACTACCGAGCCGTGAACGGAAACTTGTTTTCTTGCGTGGCCCCAACCCTGGAAGAAGCTCGCGCCCAACGGAATCAGTGGTGGATTAAGCAGGCTGAATTCAAATAGGAGGGAATCATGATTCGAGTTACTGAGCTGAGCCAAGAGGCCCTGGAGGCCTGGCTGGACAAAGAGCTTTTCGATCTGACCGATAACCCGAACCTCAAGGAGAACACCAATGACCAGGATAATGACTGACGACCAGTTCCGGGCTCTGGCGGGCTTAGGCCCAGAGATTTGGACCTACCAAGAAGGCCAGTATGTTGGCCAGGAATTGGCCAAAAATCTCCCAGAGCTGATGCGCTACCTGGGCCTGACCAATAGGGAGCTGGCGGCCCTGCGCCGGGGCCCAGACGCGGGGTTGGAGTACTGGTCAGCCCATCTGGCCATGAATTTCATAAGCAAGAGGTTTGAGGGCAAATTCTACACAATCCACTGGGACAAGACGACCGTAACTCTCAAGTCCGTAGAGAACGATCCCTCTTACCCAGATAACGGCCTGGCTGACCGCCTGGCCTGGAAACTCGAGGAGGTGGCCTAATGAGACTCTTTATTGGCGCGCTGGACCCCTACGGTCGCCCCATCTGGGGCACCGGGGAAACCCTGGAGGGCAAGGGCAAAATGGACTTACTCCTGGAGCTGATTAACCCGCCGTTCTTTTCCATGAATCGGGAAAGGGATCCGGACAAGTACATGGCCCAGACCCTGGCCCAGATCAACCCGGCCCTGACTCCTCTGGGGGAGAGCCTGGATGAGCGGGTCACAACTTTCTTTGAGGTTTTGGTCAATCACCAGCTGGCCAAGTTCCTGGAAGCGGGCGAGAGCCGCCCAGAGCCCGAGAGCCTGGAAAAGTGTGCGGCTTAAACGGATTGGTTCTGGGCTCTGGGGCGGAGATGGTCCCGGAGCTCCGGGCCGAGCTCATGACCCGGCTCCTGTCGATAGGCGAGGCCAGGGGCCGCCACGCCACCGGGGTGGCCATAGTCGATGAGACTGGTGAGGCCGTGGTTATTAAGCGGCCTGAGCGGGGCCGCCTTTTTGTGACGCGGCCAGAGGTTCAGACGGCCCTGCGGGAACCGGGGGCCAGGATTATCCTGGGGCACAACCGATTCGCCACCAGAGGCCACTGGCTCAACCCGGATAATAACCATCCCATCATCGCGGGCACCATTATCGGAACCCACAACGGGACCATAGATAACGCGGACAAGCTTTTTCGGAAGCACAGGTTGACCCGCCGAGGGGAGGTAGATAGCGAGTTAATTTTCCGGCTGGCGGAAAAGAGCCTGACCAGGGGGCGGCTCGGCTTGTTGAGGTTTGCCAGATATACCCGGCAACTGAGCGGCAGCCTGACGGTGGCCATGATTAACCTGGGGGAGCCGGGCCAGATGGTGATGGTGAAGGGAGACCAACCCTTAACCATTAAGTACAGCTCGAGCCTGGACGCGCTGGCCTACGCCTCAACAGAGATGGCCCTGGACTATGGATTGAAGGCGGGGGCCGACTGGCGGGTGGTGCCCATGCCCTATATGACCCTGGCCATTTTTAAGAGGGATAACCTGAGCTCGCCTGAATATCGGGCGATTGAGTATGAGGTGGTGGAATGACTGAGTACAACTTGTTTGTTTACGGGACTCTGAAGGCGGGCTGCCATAACAGCCACCTGTTGCCAAAAGACGCGCCCAGGCGAGAGGGGATTATGCTGGGCCGGATGTACAGTAACGTGACTTACCCGTTCGTTACGCTTAAACGGGATTACGTTTTTGAGCATGGGTCCAGAGACCTGGGCGAGGACCAGAGCTGGGCGGAGCGGCTGGCTCCAGAGATTGCCAAGGGAGTGGATTTTGTGAAAGAGGGGCTCCGGGTGGTTTTTGGGGAGGTGGTAACTCTGGCCCAACCGGAGAGGGTTATTCCAGCGTTGGACCGACTGGAAGGCTATCTTCAGGGGCGGCGTTATGGGATGGAGGATCTGTACGTCCGGGTTTTGACGGGGGCGAGGATCAAGGGCCAAGGGGGTGTCCAGCCGGTGTGGACATATGTGGCGAATCTCCATAATCCGATGGTGTTAAAACGATGCGCGCCAGAAAGCGCGCTGCCGGAGGGCTATTGGCCGACTGACCGCGAGTAAAGCGAGGGAAAAGACGCGAGCCGTGGTTGAGGGGGTTCTGGCTGAGGGGGGCTCCTTTAGGGGCCGACTGCCAGAGGCCGAACCCCCGGCGAGGGGGGTTTTGGGGGGAGTAAGCTCATGAGGCCTGAGCGCGCCCAAAAAATTTATCCTGTAATTTCGGGTACTTACAGTTTGGTTCACGATCAAATTTATGTAGTAATTTCGGGTACTTACCTTTTGGCTCAAGGTCAATTTTAGTGTCAAAAATGGCCCTATTTTTGGCGAAAAATTTTGTATTTTTTTGAGAGGGAAAATAATTATTTTTGGCGTTTTTAGCCAGACAGGCTTGGAAAATCGAAAAAAGGGGTAAAAAAATTTTAGTGTCGAAACTGGGAAAAAAACCGGGCTATTTTTGCAACGTTTTTTAGATGATTTTAGCGGATTTTGGTTGGGTTTTTGGTGAGGGTGGCTAGGGGGGGAGAATCTGGGAGTGTGGGTTTTGAGGGGCTAGAGTCAGGGGTTAAAGAGAGGTTTTAAAGAATGATCGTGTATTGGGAAACTGTAATCTATAAAGGTTTTAGCGGATTATATGGCGATAAAAGCAATGAGCGAAAGAGGCGATTTTGGGGTAAGAGCGAACAATCTGGGGGTTAGAAAATTAGCTGAAAGCGAGCGGTTTTTTACAAGCAAAAAGCGGGCCAAAAAAAGGGGTTTTTTGGCCAAACTCAACAAGTCAACAAAAATATTCCCAGCTTTTATGTAACTTTGCAATTTTCGGCTTTTTTTTGTTACAGCCAAAAAGCCATTTTTGGGCTGTGGCGCGTGAATTTGGCCCATAGCGAGGTTTTGAGTCGTATACGTAGGGGGATAGCCAAACGAGGCGCGTAAAAAATATAGCCTCTCTCAAAGGAAAATGTTAAAGATTTTCTTGGAAACTATCGTAAAAGATAATTAGTGGTGATCGCGCTCGGCAGTCACTTGCCAATAGCTTGACAATTTGAGGTAATTAGATTTAATTTCAAAAAGGCGTTTTCTAAGCGCAAAAAAGTGGAAACCAACTTTGCAATGCCTATTTTTTTTTTGCGCGAAAAAAGGGTTTGCCCAAAGAAAATAAAGAAGAAACTAATAATATTTTTTTCTTATTTACCTAGCATTTTTACTGTCTCTTTTTTTACCTTCCTATGTCCTGCCTTTGGATTTTTTTTCGTTTTGTCAACACTGTGAAGTTTACTTCACAGTAAAAATTTTTTTATTTTTTTTTCTTATTACTTAGGAAAAATCAGCTGACACTTCAAGACACTAGTTTTTCCTAGGAAAATCCTAGGGAAGAAAATGTCTAAAGATAGAGAGCGAAAAATGTGACACTATTTTCCTTGACCTGGGGTCAGGAAGGATCTAGACTGATTCAGGCAAAAAAAATGGCGGGGAAACACAAAAACCGGGCTAAGGTATTGAAAACAATAGTGATCTTTTTTTTTCGAGGTTAAAAACGGGAGTAAAAAATGATTAAGCCGTACGGACCCAAAGGGTACTCAAAGATT
>JAISMU010000051.1 GCA_031276635.1 Deltaproteobacteria bacterium
AAGCTCTTTTCCGGGGTCAAGCCGAGCTTTTCGCTGGTCTAAAAATCGCTCAATTAGGCTATGAGTTTAAAAAATATCCGGTTCTCCATCTGGATATGTCTTTGGGCAGCTCATCTCAAAATTTGTTGGAGAGTTTGCGCGATACTTTGAATAAGCTTGGTAACGCTGAGGGGAAGAAAAAATTCGCTTCCGCCATTCCTGGCTTAATGCTTGATGAGCTCGTTGACGCCCTCATCAAAAAATACCATGAGAACGTGGTCATGTTGATCGATGAGTATGACTATCCTGTCAGTCATAACATTGGGGACACCCAGCTGGCCAACGCCAATTCCGCTGTTCTCAGCGATTTTTACGCTTCATTAAAGTCAATTAGCTCTAACTTGCGTTTTGTCATGGTAACTGGGGTCACCCGCTACGCCATGATGGGTTTGTCCGCCGGGCTCAACCAACTGGTTGATATCAGTTTTGACCCGGAATACGCCGCTATCTGCGGCTTCACCCCAGATGAGTTGGATCAATATTTTGGCGATCGTTATGACTCGGTTCTGGATCATCAGAAATCCATCGGCGAGATGCCCGCTGAGAGCTCGACAGCCGATTTGCGGCAAAAAATCCTTGATTGGTACGATGGCTACACTTGGGATGGGCGGACCCAAGTTCTAAATCCTATTTCAATCCTGTTTTTTTTCCAAAGGCGTTATTTTAAAGAATATTGGAACGCTTCTTCTCCTTCCACGGACTTTCTTAAAAATAAAATCGCCTCTAATCCATTATCAGTCACCAAAAATAACTTTCAAGGATTTTCCGAAAGAGACCTTTCCCTGATTACTGTCGGCGAGCTCGCGACCGTGCCTTTTTTGTTTCATACCGGCTATTTGACCATAGATAAAATTGTTAAAGTAGCGGGTAAAGATCAATATTCGTTTAAAGTTCCTAATTTTGAGTTAAAAGGCGCAATTTATGATATGTTATTATTGCCTTTGTCTTCTTTATTGACTGAAAACATAGATAAAGAGTCTATAAATTTAAATAAAGCTATAAAAGAACAGGACGGGCTCAGGTTAACTCAGATTATTAAAGCTGTTTTTTCGCGGATTCCCGCCCAACATTACGGAAAACAAATCATCAATGAATATTACTTTCACGACCTTTTGTTGGCTTACTTTTTTGGTCTGGTGGCTGAGGTCAGACCCGAGGAACCTGGCCCCTTAGGGAATCTGGATCTGATTCTCGTAACCTACGACGACATCCACGCGGTTATTGAGATCAAATACGCCAAAAGCGTGGGCCGAGCTGGGCTGGAGGAAGCTCTGGACAAACTGGCGCGTCAAGGCCTGAAAGCTATTAAAGAAAAAAAATATGGCGAGACTTACCGATTGGCGGGCCATGATTTTGTGAGCATAGGGCTGGGCGTCATCGGTCTGGGTGAAGCCAAAGCTGTTTTTGGCGAACCCTTGGAACCAACCGCTATGGATTGTGGTAAATAAAGGTTATGATTTTTATCGGATTTTGGAACAAGGTCATCCGGGCAAACAGAACTAACTAACCTATATTCAAGAGATAAAGAGACTTGTTAAATTATTAATTTAACGAAGAATGCTCAAACAATTTGTTGCCGTTCAATCGAAATTTATAGAAATTATCCGAACTTTATTTTGGCTAACCTCTTTAATTTGCTAGTGTTTTCTTATGAAGTGTGGATTTTATTTAAGTTAGGATTACATGAAAAATCCGAACGTTCGGATTTTTAATGGATGCTCGTCATGTTACAAGGCCGAAACAGGTCCGTCATCCTACGGACTGCTCTTTCACCTCCTGTTTCTCTCCACCCCACCTCACGGTGACGCAGTTACGTCGGTTACAGGGAGACTGACTCTACCCTGACGCGGACTCACACCGCGCTGATAAGGCGCACTCGTTGGCGCACATGAGTTTGATCTGATCAGCGTCAAAGTCAAGTGAAGTTAATATCTGGCCGAGCTGCAGCTCCTCGGCCGTGTGTAGGGATACGTACTCCACCCCCACAGCGCGGAGCGCTCTCCACGTCCTCAGCGAAGTAGCCGTCAAGAGGGGTCTTGCCAAGGTTTTCAGCCGAAAAGGAGTCCTACGTCTGATTTCCGCGGCTAACCTTCTAGCCCTCCTTTTCCGCCTCTGGGCGAGCCGGGAACAAAGACGGCTGGTCCGTCAACAGCTCATCTATTCGAACAGTGAGCTCTGGCCAGAATTCTTTGGGGAATAGGTAGTCGGTCCCAAAATTCAGGATAGTCTTCTACTGAACCCTCCCGGCGGCGCCCACTTTATGAGAGGAAACTAGCCTATAAGAATAGTAGGCTTCCAGCAATTTGGACCTACCAGTTTTTACCTTACGAATAAACATACTCGGATGGTAAGTCACAAGTTCACCAAAGTTAAGGTATCGGCGACAATTAAGTCACTACAAAGCATGTTCCGACCAAGGAATCTATGTTCCTAAGGCTTACGGAACTATTATGGTATAATAAAATTCAACTTAGCTTAAATTTAGACGTCTAAAATAGGGGTCTTGTTAGAGATCGCCTAGCCAACCTGGCCCTTGGCCAGAAAAGCCAGGGCCGCCTCAATAACCACCGGGGGCCTGACTATCGGGTAACCGACATAATCCGGCCCAGAGCTCAAACCAAAGCGGGCCAGGGCCCAGTTGTAACAGATCTGGGTCCTTCGGCGACTCAGGGCTCCCCACTGGGCGGGATTGGTGGCGGTGAAGATGGTAATGAGAGGGGTTTCGGTCAAGGCGACCAGGTGGGCCGAGCCGGTGTCAATGGTTAAAAACAGATCCGAGGCCGCGGCCAGAGCCACAAACTCCAGTAGATCCGTCTGGCCGCAAAAATTCTGGGCCGGGACTCCAGCCAACTGGGCCAGTTGGTCGGCCAGATACCCTTCGCCGGCTTCCCCGGTCACGTAAAACCGGGCCTTGGTCTGGGCGGCCAGGGCTTGGAGGACCTGGGCCCAAAAATCCAAGGGCCAGCTTTTCTCCCTTTGCCGACCCAATAATGTTAAGCCGATAAGCGGCCCCGCCCCGGGAGTTTGAGCCAGAAGAGCCCGGGCCTTAGCCCGGGCTCTTTCTGGAATATTCAAACCTGGCGCGACCAGGCCCGGCTCCGTCGCCTCGCCTAGGACCGCGGCCACCAGGCGCTGATGGCTTAAAGCCAGCGACTCCCAGGGGGCCCCGGGGGAGCGAAGGGAAATTTTCTGGTTATAAAGCCAAGGGCTTTTCAGGCCGCTCACCCCTAAAAGGCCCAAACCCACCGCCCGGGAGTCCAGGCCGGCCCAGAGAGCCACCAGACCGCCCCGCCTTTGCCCGTCAAAATGAAATGAGACTCGGGCCCCACTCTGCCGCAACGCTCTGACCAGACGGCGGGACTCGCCCAAACCCAGGCTCCGGGGTTGGAACTGGTAGGGGATGACCGCGTCGACCAGAGGATGATTGGCCAGCAGGGCGGCGGTGAGAGGCCGAACCACCATGGTCACCTGGCAGCCTGGGCGACGCGTTTTCAATAACGCCAGAGCCGGCAGGGTCATCAGAACATCGCCAAGATTTTTCAGCTGAAACCCTATAAATTTTTCCATACTCGATCAACGCTGGCCTCATTGACCAGACCCTCAAAAAGGGCCAGTTGAGCCGCGTCACTCCCGATCAGAGCCTCGGGATGCCACTGCGCCCCCACGACAAAGTTGTAGCCCGGGCACTCCACCGCCTCAATAATCCCATCCTCGCTTCGCCCAACCACCCGCAGCTCTCGGGCCAGCGCCCGGATCCCCTGGTGGTGCCCACTGTTAACCAGAAGCTCGGTTCGCCCGCAGAGAGCCGCCAACTGGCTATCCGGCTCCAGAATGACCTTGTGCGAAGTGTTGGGGCGCGTGGTCCGCTGCTGATGGTTAAGAGCCCCGGGGCATTGGGAAGGGATGTCGTCCCAAAGGGTCCCGCCAAGAGCGACATTCATCAGCTGCAGCCCCCGACAGACGCCCAGAACTGGCCTTTTAAAGCGCAAGGCCGCGTCAAACAGGGCCGCCTCCCAGAAGTCGCGATCGCGGTCCATGGCCCGATCCGGGGGGGCGTCCGGCTCCTCGGCCAAGAGAACGTCCCCGCCCCCGGTCAAGAGTAACCCCCCGGCGTTGAGCATGATGGACTCCGCCTCGGTCCTGATGGACTCCATGGCCCGAGGCCGCGACTCTGGCCAGCCCCGCCCGGAGACATAAACCGGCCCAAAGCCGGCGAAGGTCGGCGTCACCATGGGATAGCCCCCAGCTCGGTAAATGGCCTCAGCGTACTGAGCCGAGACCCGAACCTGGACCAGACTCAAGGAACCGTCCCAATCCCGGGTGGGCCTCTGGGTGGCCGTTACCGCGATTATGGGCTTGCGATAGGACATCTGCTCTCCACAGACCTCTCGGTCAAAAGCGCCCGGCGACGGGAGCGAAAAAAGATATCGCCATCTCGGTCGCCTGAGCGAGGGGTTAAAAAAACCTACCCGGCCTTAACGCGAAAACACTGGGCTAAGAAACTCTGGACCGCGGGGAAAAAAAACAACCCCCTAAAATGCGAGATAAGCTAAATGGCCTAAAAAAATAAGAATCCGCCAAACCAGCCCTGGAAAGAGCCCAAAAACCGAGCCACCCTCGCCCGAGAGCGCGACCACTCATTTGGAGCAAAGCACCCAGGCCTCGCCGGAGAGGGCGATCTGGCCGTCCGCCTTAAAAACAGTGGTTATCAAACGGATCTTTTTGGAGCGGTTGTTTTTGTCCTTGACCTCCACCTTGGCTGTCACGGTCTCATTCAGAAAAACCGGCTTGCGGAACTCCAAGGTTTGACTCAGATAGATGGTCCCCTCACCCGGGAGGATCGTTCCCAGCACCGTGGAAATCAAGGCCGCCGAAATGACCCCATGAGCCACCCGATGGCCGAAGATGGTGGCGGAGGCGTAATTCTCGTCCAGATGGACAGGGTTGTTATCCCCTGACAAGGCCGCGAAATCGCGAACCACCCCCTCGCTAACCAACAGGCTTTTCTCGGCCACGTCCCCAATTTTAATTTCCTCATAAGCTGGCATATTGTTTCTCCGTCCAAGCTGGTCAGGCCCGGTTAAACCACGCGAGCCCGCTTATTGATCAAAAAGACCCTCGAAAAAAAACGCCTCTCAACCAACGAGAGTCAGTCGCCATTTCCGGCGGATCAGCCGCCAGATCGCCGCCACCCCCGGCGCCCCTCTGGTTAGGTCGCCGACTCCAGACGCCGGGCCAGAACCTCAAAGCCTAACGCGACCAGACCAGGCTGACCGGAGCTGTCGGGCCAGTTTGATTGGTAGGGCTAGTCTGGCTGTCGAGCCAGTCAGGCCAAGAGCCTGTCGGCTCAAAAGCTTAATCCCGCTTTACCCTCAGTCAAAGGGGGGTCCTGGGGAGCTGACACGGGTCACGGCCTATTGATTAAAAAAACAGCTTTTGCCGGAGGAACAAAAACTGGTGACCGCTCAAATTCAAGGGGAAAGTAACCGCGCGTTTGGGTTAAAAATCAGGCTCCCGCCCACTTAAGCGAGTTAGTCAGCAGCCAACTATATAAATCTTTTTAGCGCCTGGGTAAGATTTTTCCTCCCAAGTGGCTTCTTTAGCCCATTCTTTATTGGGTTTGCGATTAAAAACAACCAGCCAGCCTTCCTTGGCCAAGGCCTTATCCATATAGCCCAGAAGCCGCTTGAGGCTCTTGGCCCGACTGGCCTCGTTATCTTTGATTTTGAGCTCTATCAGGTATTTGCGTCCGGCGTACTGAACGCCAATGTCCGCGTAACCCAACCCATCGGCGAATTCATTGGTGACCGTGGCTCCCCCATTGACTACGCTGAACAAGAAGGCCGAAAGCAAAAAATG
>JAISMU010000085.1 GCA_031276635.1 Deltaproteobacteria bacterium
ATAGCTCTCGCTTTTATAAGCATAGCGGGCTCCCGTTTTCTTGTCAACATGAAAAACGATAGATACCATGTTCCCCTCCTGTAGCTACATCAAAATCATTATAGCTACAATCATTGGGGCTTGTCAAGACCTAAACCCTTTATTTTGTGGTTTTTTTTAAAAAATTTTTTCCTGTAGCTACAGCAGCTTCGGGATTTTAGGGTATATAGTGTTGTCAATGGTTGTAAAATCCGGCCACAGTTGACATAGTTTTAAATTTTCTTTTTAGCTCGCTAGCCCCGGCGGCCCCACCGGATCAGCTTCCGCGCCCAGTTGGCCAGGAGCAGGGCCAGGAGAAAAACGCCCCCGTGGACCACCCAGCTTAAATAAACCAGATAGTTATTCAAAAGGCTTTGGTGGCGGTAAATGGCGAAGGCGGCTGAGGCGGCCAGGATGAAGGCGGCCACGAAATTTCGCCAGCGGCAGACGACCCAGGCCACAATCCCCAGAGTCAGGGCTATTCCGGCCCCATTAAAAATAGCTCTTTGAATGCCCCGGTATTTTAAGATGGCTTCCAGGGGGATAAATGAAAAAGAGTTAAATTGGATCAGACGCAGACCATCCAAAGCCCAGGTCAGAGGAAGGATGGTCAGGAGGGCGAAGACGGCCAGGGAGATCCAAAGGCGGAGGTTAAGAAATTTTTGGGTCCGGCCCGGCCAGGCTCCGCGCTCCAGGGCGTCAATGGCCCGGATGGGCTCAAAGCCATCAAGTTCCTGGCTGGCCCGATCCATGGTTAACCAGCGGGCATAGACTGTCATCTGTTCGGTGGTGAGCGGGGAAACCTTAATTAGCCCTAGGCTCAGCGACTCCAGGGGGCGGGAGCGGCGGAGAAATTTTTTTGTCAAAACCCCTTCCTTGACTAAGCGGGCCAGGCGCTCGACCCCCAGGCGGTAGGTCTGGGCCTGGTTCAAGCCCCCCTCGAAAATGTCCTTGGGAATAATGGCTTTCGCGGGCACATTCGTTTCCCAGTAGACTCTTTCCAGCAACGGGCAGCCGGCCTCGGCCACGAACCTGACTATATCCGCCGAGCGCGGAGGAACCCCTCCCTGGCCCCAGACGTAGGCCTCGGGATTCTGGGCGATGGTCAGGATCGCGGTCAGAGTCTCGATTTTCATCTGTTTGCCATGGGAAAAAAGGGCCGCGGTCAGCTCGTCGAAGGGTTTTTTGCGGGCCTTGGCCAAAGAGACCAGGGGGGCTAGGCGGCCTTCCAGAAGATCGCGGATGATTTTTTGGCCCCCGGAGGAGCTTTGGCCTGATTTGGCCACCAGACGAGCGATGTTCTGGAAACTTAAGATCTGGCCCTGATAGACTGGACCCTTCTGAGGGGCGAAGGCGAGGATAAAATTAAAAATGGCCGCCTCAGCTGAAATGGTGTCCGTCTGGGCCCGCACCGCCTCGTCAAACATTTTACGGTTTTCCAGCCATTGGCGGATATAGCCCCGAGCCAGGTGGTCGCGGCCCTTTTCCCAGGCCGCCTCGCTGGAGGCGAAATAAGCGGCCAGTTCCTCAGGGGTCTTGAATTCCTGGCCGTCCAAGGTATAAGGGACGTTGGCGCGATCCAGCTCTGGGACCTCATAGTGGATCGGGATGTCCCTTTGGCCCATGAGCCAACCCAAGACCTCGTGATATCGCCACCTTTTTTTGTCATCGCGCGTCAGTAACCCCTTCAGCAGCTGGGTCAGGCCTTCGGGCAGGTTTTCTGGGACCCGCAACCCGCGAGTGGAGATCTCCCGCAAGACCTCGTTGAACGACAAGGAGCTTAAGGGATGGGAGCCGGTGGCGGCCTCCAGAATGACCGCCCCTAGGCTCCACCAGTCAGCGGCTTTGCCGATAATGGACCCGAAAGACTCGGGCGAGGAGTACAAAGGGGTATTGGCCATGCGGGTTTCCTTGATGGAGATGTCCGGGGCCAAGAGAGAGGAGATGCCAAAATCCGAGAGAGCGATTTTCAGAGGTTGGCGGGAGCGAATGAGGATGTTATCTGGCTTGATATCCCGGTGCAGAATGTCCTGCTTGTGTAGATTGACCAGAGCCTCGGCCAGCTCCGAGATGAGCTCTCGGAGGGAGTTGGGGCTCAAAGGACCGTTTTTCAATAACCCAGCCAGATCCCCCTCCGGCAAATACTCCTGCGTCTCAAACCAGCGCCCGGTCGCCTCGTCATAGCCAGCCTCCAGAACTCGGACCGCCAGGCCGTCGAGTCGGTGGGACACCTCAACGAGGCGTTGAAAAATCTCGGGCTTGGGGGCTCGACCCTGGCGATACAGCCGGAGAACGCTGAAAGCCCCGGAGCCGTCGCGCAGCAAGTAAATATCGGCCTCGCTCCCGCAAGAGGATAGAAAGCTCCGCACTTCCCGCCCCCGAAAAGAGGTCAGGCCCCCAGATCTGGGCGGCGTGGGGGCCTTTGGGGGCTGACTGTCTCGGACCGTCTGGGCGTTCTTTGGAGAGATCTGGATAGTGGCGCCAGGTGGAATCTCACCTGGGCGGTCCATGACCGTGAGTTGGCGTTTTTTGGCGTCAGAGTAGTCAGGGGGTTGAGTGGTCATAATCAGCCTTGGAGCGAAAAGATCCTGAAAAAAAAAAGAAAAAAAATTAGACTTAAAAACCATCATGAATATAAAATAATGGTATAAGTTACATTAAATAATTTGGGCAACAATTAAAAAATTTGACTAGGTCTAATAAGGTTGGCAGAAAATCTAATGAGCACTTTAGCAAAAAAGGCTGTAATTTAAAAGAGATTGAGGCTAGATTAAATAGGTTAAAAATTTTAAAATAAAGCAAATATAACCAAATTATATTGTTATTTTAAAATAATTGTTAAAAATTTTTTACAATATTTTAGATTAATAGAATTTAAAAAAATAGAAGAGGAGGTATTTTTAGAGCGCGAGATCGCCAAATAAAGAGTTAAAAAAGCTCACCACTTTAAAGACATATCAAGCTGGCCTCCTCGACCTATCAGGTCATCGACCAAAATAATATCTGAGCCAATTTGTTTGAGGTAAAATTTTCTGGTATTATAATGTTTCAAACGATTCGGCTGTAACCAGCCCTAGTCTAAATAATCCTCAACCAAGTCTTGCGCGAAATTTGTGTTTTAATTATTTTTTTTTATGTTATAAAATGAAAAAATAAAATAATAATTATCATTGTTCTTGTTCTTTCCTCTCTATCGTTTATTTATCGTAACGATATTGTATTTTTCGCGCGACTCTATTTGTTGAGCGATCCGAGCGCCCAATTCATTTTAGGTATGTGTTATGAGATGGGCTATGAAATAACGCAAGATAAAGCCGAGACGGTTAAGTGGGGCCGGAAAGCCGCGGATCAAGGTAACTTTATGGCTCAGCTCGCTCATGGTCGAATGTATAAAAATGGGGAAGGTGTCGGTCCCGATAAAAATGCGGCTATTAAGTGGCGCAGCCTCGCCCCGGGGAGGGGATTATCCAACGCTCAGTTCATATTTGCCGGAATGTATGAAGAGGGAGTCGCGCCAAATAAAGCTGAAGCCTCTAAGTGGTATCGTCGGGCCGTAGCAGGTGGGCGCGCCTGGGCTCAAAATAATCTTTGGGTTATGCGCGCTGAGGGGATAGGCGAGGAAAAAAAATCCGGTTAAGGCGATTAATTGGTTTCGTTTGGCGGCTGAGCGAGGGGCGGATAAGGCTCAATTTAATCTTGGAAGAATGTATTTTCACGGCGAGAGAGTGGCTAAAAATCTCAAGGAGTCGATGAAATGACTTCGTTTAGCCGCTGAGCGAGGACACGCCTGGGCGCGGTTATTTCTTGGCTCAACGCTAGCTGAGGGAGAAGTGGTCGGCAAAAATCCGGTTGAGGCGGTAAAATGGTTTCAACTGGCCGCCGAGCGAGGTTGCCCCCCAGCTCAATACAATCTTGGAATTATGCTCGTTAAAGGGGAAGGAGTGGCTAAAGATAAAGTTGAGAGGAGAACAATATTTCATTTAGCGGCTGAATAAGGTTATTTCAAGGTGTAATTTATTCTTTAGGATATTAATTTAATTTGGATGAAGATGATAATGATATGATTAAGGCGGTTAAATGGTTTCTGGCCTATAAGAAAAGTTATCTCGCTCAGTTTTGGGGAGACTAGGAGCTCGATAAAGGAGAGATAATCGCCAAAGAGCCGGTAGAGGCGGCTAAATGGTCTCGCCTACCCGCTGATCAAGGGTGCCTCAATGTTATAGAGAATCTTAGATTTGAATACTATATTAAAAGCGATGAATAAGCTAAAAATTGAGAAATAAATACCATGATAATTTTAATATAAAATGTAACATTTTTATTTATAAATACAGATATTTAAATTTATATTTTCTTTGAAAGGCAGCGTCAGCTCAAATAGGTCTTATTGTTAGGCTTGCGAAAAGGACGGATGTCGCCAAAAATATGGGAAAGTGGCCAAAGGTTTGGTTGACTCAACCAAATGGTCTCTTCTGGTCGGGTTATTTTCGCGAGTATTAAAATTTCTCGGTTCAGTAGAAGTTAAATAATAATTTATAAAGAATATTATTTTTGATTATTTTGGAATAAAATTATAATTTTGTTATTTTTGGTTTTCTCGAAAAAAGGGGCCTTGTTTAGGGTATAATCGTCGAGCCTGACCTTCGGTTGGCGCATCCTTTTATTTAATCAGAAATGTCGACCCGTTATGAATAAAGAAATTAGCTCCGCCGCGCCTCAGCCGGTTATCGTTTCTGACCCAAATCCCGTGGAGCTGTCCCCGCTCACGATCATTTTTGGGATCATTTTGTCCGTTGTTTTCGCTGGGGCCAACGCTTACCTGGCCTTGCGCATCGGCATGACTGTCAGCTCCTCCATCCCCAGCGCCGTCATCTCCATGGGCATTTGGCGGGTCATTTTGAAACGCGACTCGGTCCTGGAAAATAACATGGTCCAGACCATCGGCTCGGCCGGGGAGTCTTTGGCCGCCGGGGTCGTCTTTACCGTTCCGGCTCTTTTTTTCTGGTTCGCCGAGTGGGGAATGGGCGCGCCGAGTGGGGTCATGATCGCCCTTTTGGCCTTGGGCGGCGGGATATTGGGCGTCTTGTTCATGGTTCCCTTAAGAAAGAGCTTAATCGTCAAAGAGAGGGACAGTTTGCCTTTTCCCGAGGGCACGGCCTGCGCGAAAGTCCTGACGGCTGTCGACCGTGGCGGTTCCCGGGCGGGCTTGACTTTCCTGGGGGTCGCGGCGGGCCTGGCTTACAAATTCATCGCCGATGGCCTCAAATTTTTTCCCTCGGAAGCGTCCTGGTCTTTCAGCCTTTTGCCAGGGGTGGACTTCGGGATGGCTTTTTTGCCAGCTCTCCTGGGGGTGGGCTTCATCATCGGGCCCCGCGTCGCCGCCTTCCTGTTCGGGGGGGGAGCCCTGGCCCAGTGGTTGGCCATTCCGCTGATCCTCCACTTCGGGGCTAGCCGGGTAGAGCCGATTTACCCGGCCAAAGTTCCCATCGCCCAGATGAGCTCAACGGATATCTGGATCAATTACATTCGCTATCTCGGGGCCGGGCTAATCGCCTGGTGCGGGGTGGCGGGCTTGACGAAGGCCGCCACCCTGGCGGTTGGCTCCTTCCGGCAACGCCGGTTTGGGGCCGCCTCCCAGACGACCGCCCGGGTCGACCGAGACCTCACTCCGAAATCAATAATTGTCGGGTCAGTGGTCGTTTTATTGTCTTTGGGCCTGATTCCCTTTCTGCCCGTCAACTGGCTGGGAACTCTGATTATCGCCTTTTTCGGCTTTTTGTGCGTGGTCGTAACTTCCCGCATTGTCGGTTTGACGGGGGCCTCCAATAACCCCGTGTCTGGTCTGGTTATCGCCTCCCTGGGTGTCACCGCCTTGATCTTCAGGCTCGTCGGCTATCAGGGGCATGAGGCTATGATCGCCGTTATCTCCATTGGCTGCGTCATCTGCGTCATGGCCGCCATCGCCGCTGACACCTCGCAGGATCTGAAGACCGGCTATCTTTTGGGAGCCACCCCCAAAAAGCAGCAAACCGGGGAGCTGTTCGGGGTGCTCGCCTCGTCTTTGATCATCGGGGCGGTGATGGTCCTTCTGAACAAGGCCTGGGGTTTTGGCTCCCGTGAGCTCCCCGCGCCCCAGGCCACCACCATGCGGATTTTGGTTGAGGGAGTGATGGAAGGCCATTTTCCCACAACCCTGGCCATAGGGCTGGGGTTGGGGGCTTGCCTCTCCGCCTTGAGGCTCCCGGTTTTGGCTCTCAGCTTGGGTTTTTACCTGCCTTTGCAGGTGACCGTCCCGTTATTCATCGGTGGCGCGATTCGGTATTGTTTTTTGGAGAGGCCGGGTAAAAAGGCTGGAATGTCCGAGGCCGAGCTCGGGGACAGAGTTGAGAAGGGCATCCTTTTTTCCTCGGGGTTGATCGCCGGGGAAGGCCTTTGCGGCATTGGGCTCGCTGTCTTGGCCGCGAAATCCATCGACCTGTCCTTGGGAACCGCGGAATTTTTGGGCCGGACTGGCGGATGTCTGGCTTTTGCCCTGATGACCTATTGGTTGGTCAGAATAATTTCCTCAGGCCAAAAAGGTTGAGCCTGAGGATCGCCTTAACTGGCCGCCGGTCGGAGGCTAGGTTGGAGAGCAAAAGTTTGGGCGATGGGGTGGCGGACAATTTTAGCCAGTCACGGGAGTTGTCCGCTGGCCCAGGCTTTATCGGGTGAGGCTCAGGGGGCTCAGTCTCAGACTTGGAAGCCCTCTGGCTCAACTCGGGTTTGAGCTCTTTTCGCCCAGAGTTTTTGGGGAGAGAGGCCGGTCGCCATCGCGATCGCCGGGTTCTGGTCCTAAATAGCTTGGATTTTTTCCTTGAATTTTTAAATCTTCATCTTTAGCGTGTTTGTCTCCTTTCAGTCAGTCAGCCAGCCTCATTTAAGCCGTCTCTTGGCTCTGAATTTTCGCCTAAACTCGCCAATTGATTTTTCTGACCGTCAAGCCTAGCGAGGGCAAGGGCGCGCTTTGGCGGGCGTTATCGTTGGCTTGTTTAGTTTTGATGGCCAGGGAGGGCAATAGCCTCGCCCGAAATTTCACTTGACCTTGGCGGGTTTGGCGACCCAGACCAAAAAAATCATCAGGATGAACGAGTAAGAGCAGAATTGAAAAATCTCGTTGGCCGCGATTATGAATCCCTGATTGGTAATCTGACTTTGGAGATAACCGAAGGCCTGCTCTTGGGTTAAACCCAGGTCAATCAGTTTTTCCAGGCCTTCCGTGGCCAAGGGATTCAGGTCATCAATCAGGCCAGACAGATGAACGTGGTGAACCGCCTCGCGTCGCTCCCACATGGTGGTGAAAAGCGAGGTGCCGATGGCGCTGAAAAGCGTTCGGGAACAGTTATAGACCCCCGAGGCTCCCGCGATTTTGGTCGGGTCCATGCCAATGAAGGCGATACTGGTGATGGGCACAAAAAAGCAACCCAGGCCGAACCCCTGGATCAGCTGGGGAACCAGGACATACTCCAGGTCCATGCCCGGGGCGAAGCCGGACCTCATACGCATAGTCAAGGCGATGACCGCGAAGCCGGCGCTGATGATATAGCGCATGTCAACGTGGTTGGAGTAGCGACCGAGAATAGGGAGCAGAATGATGGGGAGAACGCCGATGGGGGAAGTGGCCAGGCCCGCCCAGGTGGCTGTATAGCCATAACGGGTCTGGAGCAGGAGGGGAATGAGAACCACCGTGCCCAGGTAGAGCATCATCCCGAGGCTGATCAGGCTGATGCCCACTGAAAAGTTCCGGTACTTGAAGAGAGTCAGATCGATCAAGGCCCGGGGGTTGTCTTTTTCCCAGATCAGCAGAAACGCCAGGCCCAAAAAGGCGATGACCGCCATCACCCGGATAGTGGGGGAATTGAACCAGTCCAGCTCCTTGCCTCGGTCGAGCATCATTTGAAAGGCTCCCACCCCGACGGCCAATAAACCAAAGCTGATCGCGCTCCAATGGGGTTTGACGATCTTGGTTTCTCGCCCGACCAGGACGTGGGAGGCCAGGAGAACCACCACCACCCCAATGGGCACATTGATGAAAAAGATCCAGCTCCAGTGGTAGTTGTCGCTGATATAGCCCCCCATGATTGGCCCGAAGACCGGAGCCACGGAAATGGTCATGGACCACAAGGCCAGGGCCATCACCTGTTTTTCCCGGGGGTAGTTGTTCATCAAAAGGGACTGGGCCAGGGGGATCATCGGCCCTCCCACGGCGCCCTGGATAATCCGGAAAATAACCAGGGTGGTTAAGTCCTGGGATAAGCCGCAGGCCATGGAGGCTAAGGCGAAGAGGCCGGTGGACCACAGGAAAAGCCTTTTTTCCCCGAATCTCTGGGCCAGGCGCCCGGAGAGCGGCAGGATAATGGCGTTGGCCACGCTGTAGGAGGTGATGATCCAGGTGCCCTGAGAGTAGGAGGCCCCGAGGTTGCCGGAGATGGTCTGGACCGCCACGTTGGCTATGGTGGTGTCCACCACTTGCATAAAGGTGGCCAGGGGCAGGGCGATGGTCAGAAGGAGCAGGCTCGTCCCGCTTAATGGCTCCCAAAGGGGGGCCGCTGGGGCCCGGCTCATGAGGGGTCCTCCGCCGGCGGGCCCTCGGGGCCTGAATCGCGGGCCGCCCGGGTGGTTTTGCCCAGATTGGCGGCGATGGTGGCCTGGATCTCCTGGTCAATCGCGGCGAAGTCCGCCTCCACGGCCTCGGCCCGGTTGACCCCGCTCTGGGGGGGTAGGCTGGCCAGGGGCTCTTTTAAAAGAATATCCACCTGGCAGGATAAACCCACCAGCAGAGGGGCCTGGGCCAGGTCCTCCGGGTTCAGGGCGATTTTGACCGGCACCCTTTGCACCACCTTGATCCAGTTGCCAGTGGCGTTTTCCGGTGGCAGCAGGGAAAAGGCGCTGCCAGTTCCGGCCGCCTGGCCCACCACCACTCCGCGGTGGGTGATGTCCCCTTTATAGATGTCGGCCAGAACCCGGACCTGTTGGCCGATCTTGAGAGAGACCAGCTGGCTTTCCTTGAAATTGGCGTCCACCCAGAGGTCATCCAGCGGCGCCACGATCATTAACGGGGTTCCGGCGGCCACCTGAGTCCCGACCTGGGCCGAGCGGCGGGCCACCCGACCGTTGGCCGGACTGCGGATTTCGCAGCGTCGCCAATTCAGCCAGGCCTCCTTGAGTTTGACCGCCGCCGCCCGCACCTGGGGGTGGTCCTTGATGGGCCCCTCGCCCAAAACATGCCGGTTGGCGGCCAGATCGGCCAGGGCGGCCTGGAGGTTGGCCCCGGCCACGTCCGTCTGATTGCGATAGCGCTCCACCTCCTCGGCGGTTATGGAGGTCCCGGCTTTGAGTTTCAGCCGCCGCTTATAATCATTCTGGATCAAGGCCAGCTCTTTTCGCCGGGCCTCAATCAGGGCCATGAGCCGGTCGCGTTGGGCGGCCAGGCTGGCCACCTGCCGAACGGCGGAGGCCAGGTTGTGCCGGGCTTCCTCCAGGGCCAGGGCCGCGTCCGCGGAGTCGAGCCGGGCCAGGAGTTGACCAGCTTTCACCTCATCGGTGTTATCGACCAGGATTTCCAAGATAGTCCCGTTGGTCCGGGGAGTCACGCGGATCTGGCGGCCACTGACATAGGCGTCGTCAGTGGTTTCCAGTGGCCTTAGAAAAATAAACCAGTAGACAAAAGCGACCAGGCCCAGGCTCAGAAAAACGATCAGGGCCTTGACCATGGTGGAGTGTCGACCGTTTTTGCTGGAGCTTGGCCCGGGGGTGGCGGACGGATCACTCATGCCGGCTCTCCTCGCGTTTGATGAGGCCATCAGTTAGCAAGGCCAAAATGTGTTGGCGGACCTGGTGGTCGGATATTTGGGTGGCGCAGATTTTTGCCCAGTCGTCCTGACCCAGGAAGGTCGTGTAGATTAGCCCGACTAGGGACATGAACAGGAGCTCCGGGATCAGTTGAGGGTTCAAGGAGCCCTCGGCTTGGCCGCGCCGGATCTTAGCCAGAAAAAGCTGGAGATGGGTCTGATTAATTCGCGAGCCCAGAAACTCTCGCAGGGTTCCCCCCTCGTTCGCCAGCTCCCGGCTCCACAAAGACAAATACCAAGGCGTGGACTTGGTGGCGTTCAGCAGCCTAGAGCTCATGGTTAAAAGCATCTCCACCGGGTCCTCGATTTCCTTGGCCGTTGACCAGACGCGCTGGATCAAAGGCAGTAAAAGACTCTCCAAAGTTTCCACAATGAGATTTTCCCGGCTGCTGAAATGGTAGTACAGCGTGGCCGCGGTAATCTCAGCCCGGAGACTGATTTCCTTCAAGGACGCCCCGGAAATGGGGCGTAGATTAAAAAATACACTTGTACTCTATAACTGCTGTTGCCCTCTATTCATGGGGTTGAGGCTGCCTATTTGAGAAGATTAGGGTTCGGTTCTCC
>JAISMU010000100.1 GCA_031276635.1 Deltaproteobacteria bacterium
ATTAGCGGCCATTGTATTTTTGAGAAACACATAGGAATGAGCGGAAAAGTTCCAATATTCTTTAAAATAACTGTCATTAAAAAAATTCAGGATTGAAATGGGGTTCAGAACTCGAGTCCGCCCATCCCAAGTGTAGCCATCGTACCAATCAAAAATTTTTTGCCGTAAATCGGCGACCGAGCTCTCGACGGGCATCTTACCGATCGATTTCTGATGCTCCAGAACCGAATCATAACGATCGCCAAAATATTGATCCAGCTCGTCTGGGGTGAAGCCGCAGATGGCGGCGTATTTAGGGTTAAAACTGATATCAACCAACTGGTTGAGCCCGGCGGATAAACCCATCATGGCGTAGCGGGTTACCCCAGTTACCATGACAAAACGCAAAAACTCATCTACCTCCTTGAACCCAACGTAAAAAGAGCTGAGAACCGCGGTGTTAGCCTTAGCTAAAGGGGGATTATCTGTATAATGGCTGACGGGATAATCATACTCATCGATCAGGGCGACTACTTTTTCGCCACACTCTTGGCTTATATCCTTGATAAGGCGTTGCAACGCCACGCCTGGTTTATCGGATCTGAGTTTAACTTTTGGAAAATAGGGTTTGACTATATCCTCAAGCTTGGTTATCAATCCCTCCTTGAGAAGTTCGGGGCTGGAGCAGTCTCCAGTCATACTCAGGCGTAGAACCGGATATTTTTTAAACTCATAGCCTGAAGCAGCGATTTTAAGGCCTGAAAAAAGGTCCGCGTTACCCTGAAAAACTTCTTCCAGGGTGTCGAGAAAAAGAGACTTGCCAAACCGCCGGGGCCGGGAAAGAAAAACTTGTTTAATCTTAATCAGTTCCCGTAACAGATCTGTCTTATCAACATAGACATATTCGCCCTCAATAATTTCTCTGAGGTTTTGGATGGCCAGAGGCAGGTTTTTCATTGGCGCGCCTGATTGCTGAATTTATCTATAGTAACCTGACAACTGGCGTCAGGAATAAATACCTGTTTTTTAATCTATTTTTATTGTATTTTTTTTGCTAGCCCGATGTCAACGACCCCAGCCCAGCCAGCAATTCTAATTTTAGCCAAAACCCAACAATCTGTTTAGCTTAAATTATTACTTTTAGTATATTTAACAAATTATTGTCAAATAAGCAAATAATTTATTTAAACATAATAAAGTATCTATATAGAGTCAAAAGATTTTATTTATAATGTTAATAAATATTTTTTATCGACAATAAAAGTAATAAGCGTAAAATCAATAGATATATGAAAAATAGACTTGTACAGAGACTTCATAGATACAATACTAGCTCAATAACTGATAAAAATACTATTAATAACATTACTTACCATATTAAGACATAATAAATTCTGGTTTAATGTTTTGATTTTTTAATATTCATTATGATGATATTTTCAAAAAATATAAGTATAAGAACATAAAAATTTTTTTAACTACTTTTAATAATAATAAAATATATACAGATAATATAGTAATAAGATACTTTAGAAAATTCTTTAGTCAGGCCTCCCTGAATCCGGTTGGCAGTTTGGAGATCCTTTTTGACTCTTGACTTGCTGAGACCTACATTGTGCCTCTTAAACCAAAAAAACTAACATATGTTCTAACTATTAATCAATTCAAGACTCTGAATATCTCACCAATAAGTATATATAATAAAATGAAAAATTTAATGATAAAATTCTATAATAATAATGATTTTATAATTAATGAAAGAGATAAAAGTATGAATAATATTATTAAAAATACGCCTTTCGCTTTGCCAAAGACCAAAAATGATTTTTTATTTAAGAAAAACAAATAATATTTAGTAAAAGATTTTTTTAGCCTTATTATTACGCATAAAGTATAAATTTAATCATTTAGTTTCTTTTTTAGCTTATTTCGTAAAATAGGCTGTGGTCCGAATTTTTGCGGGAGATACGGATCATTTTAAAAACACCTTATTTTTATCTTTTCTTTAGGTCAATGTAAATGCCACTGGCGGGCGGTGGGCGCGCCAGCAATTTTACATTTGACCCGCACCCCTAAGAGCCTTGGTAAGAATAACGAGCATATCAATATTTGCGCAATATTTTTGGTTAAATATTATTTTAAACTTTATATATATTTTTATAAAATAATATATAATATTTTATGTTCTTATATTTTTATATATTAAATATAATTTATTTTTCTTCTCTATATTTTAATAACTGATAATACAATTTTTTATTATATTAAAACAACAATTTTTAATGAATGTCTGCGAAACAATCAAAAACATATTGACAAAGGCGTATGATCATCGTATTGGTCAGAATAATACTTTACTTATCAATTATTTTTTAATGTTTTAATTTACAATATTTATATTTTAATATTATTAACTAACTAATTATAATTGTATATTATATTGATAATTAATAATTAATCATATTATTAGAAATATTTTGATACTATATTATTTTAATTTATTATTGTATTATATGTGACTAATTTTTTATGTTATATCGGCTCTAATATAATTTTTATTCTTCAAATAATACTATAATAATAAATATTTTTACCTATTAATTTATTTTAAATTAATTAAATTAAAAAAATTTAGTTACTTTTTTAAACTTTATTAACAGTATAACTAACTATAAAAAAATAAAATTGTAAAAATAAGGAAGCCAAACGTTTACTCCCTAGATTAATGGCGAGTTTGCTGATTCTGGAGCAATTTTTTTGGCAGACAGACCTCGCCCGATAAGGCAATTAAAACTCCAACCTCGCTGGAGGATTCCTCAATTTCCTGGCACACCATTTGCTTAAACCATTTTCGACATTCCCTTGGGCCCTTAGGGTTGGCGATTCTGGCCACCCTCGGTCCCCTAACCATTATTTTGAGGTAATACCATGCCCGATCCCAAGGTCAGCGTCATCATCTCGACCTACAACCGGCCTCAGTACCTCCATGAGTCCATCGAATCCATCCTCAACCAGACCATGAGCGACTGGGAGCTCATTATTTTAAATGATGGTGGAGTGGATGTGCGCTCGGTGGTGGAAAAATTTGCCGACCCCCGGATCAACTACGTCCACGACACGGTCAACCGCGGGGCGGCCGTGCGACGGAACCAGGGCATTGAGCTGGCCAAGGGCGAATACGTCTGTTACCTTGATGACGATGACACCTTCTACCCCAACCACTTTGAGGCCCTGTCCAAGGCTCTGGACGACAACCCGGAGGCCGGCCTGGCTTACTCCGACCTCTACGCCGCCTCCTCGGTCTCGGACAACAAGACTGGTCGCCGCCACATCCTCGACAAGCAGATGATGGTCTCCCGGGATTTCAACCGAGAGTTCATGTTCCACTATAACCACGTCCTCCACGTCAGCCTCATGCACCGGCGCTCGGCCGCCCTCCGGGTGGGGGGGTTCGCCAATGACGTCAAGGTTCTGATTGAGTGGAGTCTCACCCGCCGGCTGGCCTTTGTTTATGACTTTGTTCACGTTGAGGTTCCCACCGGCGAGTACCATCTGGCCATTTTCAAGTCGGACCGCATCTCCGTTCGGGAACGGCGCAACAAGGCCTCTTACCAGCATAACCTCAGGAAGATCCGCTGCAACCTCCCCGATGAGCCCTGGCCCAAGGTGGAGAGGATCGACCTTTTGTACCTGGTCGACCGCTGGGGACCCAAACTCAACCAGCACCTGCGCGAGATCATTGATAACTTTGATCACCCCATGCGCCTGAAACTCATCGGCAATGGGGCCGGCCTCAGTCTGGAGCAGGCCTGGGACAGCCTCAAGGAGCTCAAGGAGCTCAAAAACATCGAAATCATCCGGATCCCTCAGAAGATCCCGCCCATAATCGCTTTTCGGAAGGCCGCCCGGCAGTCGACCGCTAAATTTCTCTTCCTGGTCACCCCGGCTCTTCAGGCGGTCAAGGCTCCCCGGCGACTATTCGCCAGCGTGGATCTGTTCAAGGAAAAGCCCGACTTGCAGTCGTTGCGCTGGGGCGTGGAAGGCGAGGAGCCGGACAAGACTCAGTTTGAGTGCCTGATCTACCGGGATTATTTCCTGACCCACACCAAGCCTGGAGGTCGGCGGGTCGTCAACGTTCAAGGCGTGACAGTCGCCCCGCCCAAGGGTTTCAAGTTCGACATCATGTACGGGGAGTATCAGCGGCTGGCCAAGAACAAGGAGTGGGACAAGGCGGAGACCATTCTCGACTCCATCCTGGCCGAGCGCAAGGGTTTTCCCCACATCCAGTACCTCATAAACGATCTGGAGAACGTCTGCCTCCAGAACAAGAGCTATGAGCGCCTGGAGAAAGAGTCTTTGGCCCTCATTGAGCGGGGTTACAAAC
This sequence comes from Deltaproteobacteria bacterium, assembly GCA_031276635.1. GTDB lineage: Bacteria > Desulfobacterota > Desulfarculia > Adiutricales > Adiutricaceae > JAIROO01. Next base: position 4,364 of record JAISMU010000100.1, read on the forward strand.
CGGATAACTACATGCGCCTGGCCCGCCTTTATCGGCGGCAGGGTCGCTGGGCCGACGTTCTGGACGTGGGAGCCAAGGCCATGGAAAGCCTGGGCCTCAAGTTTGAGGACTTCGAGGCTGACTGCTTCCCTTTCAAGTTAGGCATGGAGCTTCACTCCTTCACCCTTTTCATGGACATGGGCGAGGCCAGCCTGGAGCTCAAGGATTTTGGCGGGGCGGCCCGGTACTTTCACCTGGCTTCCAAGCTCAAGTCCGACAGTCACAAGCCCTTCCTGGGGTTCGCCAAGGCTTACTTTGAGTCTGGGCACCTAGATCGGGCGGAGGGAGCTCTGGCCAAAATGCCTCAACCCGCTGGCCGCAACGACCCCGAAGCCCACCGGATTCTGGCCGCCATCTGCCGCAAGCGGAAAAACTTGCCCCTGGCCTTTGAGTGTCTGAAAAAAGCCATCGAGCTGGCTCCCAACGACGAAAATAACATTGAGCCGTTCTACTTTACCGGGGCCGGCCTGGGGCGCTGGACGGATCTGGTGGAGCCCCTGAAAAATTTCGTCCTTCATAACGAAAACCACGCTGGGGCTCAAGCTCGCCTAGCCTCAGTGCAATTTAGCCTCCACAACGATTTCCTGGCCCGCCAGGCCGCGGAAAAAGCCCTGGAGTTGGAGCCGACGAACCCGGTGGCCAAGAGCATTCTGGAGAGAATCAAAAAGGCCGCCAAAAACGAACTCGAAAAGGCCTTTGCCCAAGGAGGGTCCGAGGAACTGCCCGAGCTCAATCCTGAGCTCCTGCCTGGCCTCCTGGACAGCTCCCCCATCGTCTGGTAGGCGTTCTTTTGGAGTCGCTTTTCTGGTTGTCGATTGTTTGGTCTTCGAGCGTCTGGTAGTCAATTGTCTGGTAGTTGATTGTTTAGCCGGCTATTTTCGGGGAGGCCATCACATGGTAAGCCATCTGGAGCTCAAACGCTTAATCAAGGTTTTTTTTTCCGTCGATCGCCTGGTCATCGATCTGTTGGTCAGGCTATTCAACCGGTTACAGGCGAGGAAAGCCTGACGTTCCCAGGGCCAGGCCAACTCCCTGGCCCAGTTCCCTGTGGCTAGTCCAGAGAGACTAGTCAAAAGAAACTAGTTCAGAGCGGCTACCTAGAGCCACCCTTAACCTGGACTTTTCCAAAGCCAAAGCTCGCGTGATGTCCTGCCAGGCGACAACCTTTAGTCTGTCGCCTGGCCCTGAAAAACCCGCCAGCGGTCTGAAAGCGGCCTGAATGAGCCAGCTCAACTGACCTCCCTGGCCCCCAAGTCTGGCCAAAAATTTAAGATTTTTGGACTTTTGGCCGATATTAAAGCCAGGCCAGTCGATGGTCAATTTTTAAAGGGGCAAAACCATGTCCAGCACCTCAGGGATACTCTCAGGCAGCATCAAATGGACAGGCCTCGCCTCGGGCACAGACTTCGCGTCGGTGGTCGAAAAGCTGGTGGCCATTGAGCGTCGCACCATCACGCGCCAAGAGACCTGGAAAACTGAGTGGCAGAACAAGATCACGGCCATCAGCGGCTTGAACACCCGCTTGGTCTCCTTAAAGCTGGACGCCCAGTCCAAAGACATCCGTAGCGAAATGCTCTCCAGAAAGGCCGCGGTCTCCGATGAGAGCGTCATGTCGGTGGTCAACACCTCCACCGCCTCCCTGGGCTCCTACGACATCAAAGTTGGGACCAATATTCAGGAAAAATTCGCCTCCCGCAGTTACGAGTCGGGAACCCCCGTGGGAGGGACAGTTGGTGAAAAAATCATCATCCAGGTGGGAAGCGAAACCCTAGAGTTAACTGCGGGAAGTGGAACCCTAGCGGCCAATGAGTTTGACATCGCCGGGGATCTTGACGATCTGGCCCAGGCCATCAACGACGCCGCGGCGGCAAAATCAATCAATCTCAAAGCCACGACCATAAATGACAAGCTCCGGGACGGCACCCATCAATACCAACGGCTGATTTTGACCGCAGCTGACGGTGGGGCCGCCAACCATATCACGGTCAAAGATGGTGACGGCACCCCAGCCAGCGGGACCAATCTCCGGCTAGGAGAAACCTATATTGACGAGCCAGTCTACAACGCCTTTTTGGGCTCAGAAATAAGAGCGGCCATCGCCACCGACTCCAAGTACACTGGCCCGGTCAACAAGACTTTTACCTTCATGGCCTTAAACGCCGGGGAGCTAGGCAAGGATGATTTGAATTTCCAGTGGGCCGACACCGAGGGTCACACCGGCAACATCACGATTTCAGCCAGCGAGTGGAACGCTGACAACGCTAAAGAGTACGAGATTTTTCAAGGCCTGAGCGTCACCTTCAACAAAGGCGCAGGCACTGGAACCGCCATTAAAAACGAGGCTTTTACCATTGACTGCCAGGCCCCGACCCTCCAGAAGGGCCAAGACAGCGGCATGGCTCAGACCGAAAAGCTTGTTCATAATGGCTTCGCCGACCAGATCAGCCCCATCACCGTTGGGTCGGCTAAGTTTGTTTACTACTACCAGGGAGTGGAGCACTCAGTTACCGTGGCTGACCGGGCCAGTCTGGGCATCCTGGTCAACGCCATTAACGGGGATGAGAAAAACCCCGGGGTCACGGCCAGCGTCGTCAATGACGGCCAAGGCACCTCCACCTCCTACCACCTGGTTCTGACCGGCAATGACACTGGGGCCGAGTCCACCATCGTGATCTCGGAAGACACCACCCTGTTGGGGTTCGCGCCCGGAGATTTTAAGGTGGCCCGCGAGGCCGGCAACGCCATGGTCAAAGTCGATGGTTTCCCCGCCGGGGATGACAACTGGCTCCAAAGGCGAAAAAACGAAGTGGCCGACGTGGTGGATGGGGCGGTCATCACCTTGAATGGGGTTGGCGAAAGCACCTTGACCATCACCAACGACGCCACCGCCATGCGGGATAAGATTGTCCAACTGGTGGAGTCCGTCAACTTCTGTAAGACCTTCATTCTTGAAAACACCAAGTGGGGAGGCTCGAATCTGACGACCGGCCTGAACGAGAATGGCGAAATCACCACCACCCGGGAAAACCCCAATGGTTTAATGATCGGCAACTACGGCTTTCAAATCTCCCAGTCTAACCTGGACCTGATTATGAACCGGAGCCTGGTGCCCTTTTCCGAGAACCCCGCCTTGAACACCAAGGAGCGCCTGGAAAAACGCCAGAAATACACGGAAGACAACTCTCTTGTCTACACCAACCTCTCAGACATCGGCATCACCTCAGATCCGGACAACCAGGGTCTCTACAAAGTCGAGCAAACAAAACTTTTGCAATGCATTAACGATAACCCCGAGGCGGTCATCAAACTGATAACTTTTTACGATGAGTACCAGGACATCGGGCGAGACGGCAAACCAAAAACAATCTATGTCCGGGGCATGGCTCAGGAATTGTCGTATCAACTGAACTTGCTGACCAGCGAAAATGACATCTATGACGAAGAGGGCAACATGATCCAAAAAGGCAAAGGGATCATGGTCACTCTCCAGGAAAATTACCAGGGCATCATTGAGGGCATCAACGCCAAGATCGCTCGGGAAGAGCGGCGCATTGAGTTGGTCCGAGCCCGCTACACGGATAAGTTTAACCGCCTGGAGACGGCTCTCCAGCAGCTACAAGACAAGCAGTCCCAGTTAGAGTCTTCCATCTCCTCATTAAGCACTGGCGGACAATAAGGTTCGCCCAACTCATTGGTTTTAACTGACCCCCGCCAGCCAGGGGTTGTTGACAGGACTCAATATCTCGGCCTCTCTGGGCCGAAAGTTCAGCGAGAGAAAGCTTTCATAGCAACGAGGTCAAAAATGAACGCCTACGGCAGTGAGATCTACCGGCAAACCCAGGTCACCACAGTGGACAAGGGCCGCCTGATCATCATCTTGTATGAGGGGGCCATCAAGTTTATCCGGGAGGCCCAAAAGGCTCAGCAGGCCGGGGACATTCCGACCAAGGCCAACGCCATCAACCGGGCTTTGGACATCATCGCTGAGCTGAACCAGTCCCTCAACATGCAGGAAGGTGGGGACATCGCCCTCAACCTCCGGCGGATCTACAAGTTCTGGAACGAGCATCTCCTTAAGGCCAAGGTCAGCCGCGATGGTCAGGGTCTGGCCGACGTGGAGGCCATGATGGCCTCCATGGCCCAGGCTTGGGAAGTGGTCTGTCAGGACCCAGAGGCGACTAAGGTCGCTCCCAAGGAAACTGGGGAGACCATCGGCAGCACGGCCAGGACTCTTTAACCGACTCTCGCTGGTTGGGCCAAGAGAGCCTTGAGGCTCCTGGTCAGGCGCGAAAGTATCCAAGGCCAGACGGTCGCCTGATGGCGACTGGCTTGGCCTTTTTTGCGTTCGCCGCCTCCCAATAAGCGATCTGTCTTTAAGCTCGTCCAGTAAATCCACTGTTTTTTCCTGGTCAAAAATCACAGAATAAAAGCGGCAAAAAAAAGGGATAAAAAAGAAAGCCCCGGTCCAGACTGAGTCTGAGCCGGGGCTGAGAAGAACTGACCTGATGGTCAGAGATAATTAGAAATTAAATTTCAAAGCGGACACCCAGGCGTAAGTGTCTTTGGCGTCATGAAAAATCGCTTTACCGTTGTCGTCAAAATCAATAAAGTTGTCATAGGCTTTGCCGTTAATCATATAGCCAAACTGGGACTCGAAAGTCAGGTTATCCAAAAGTTTAATATTTATGCCAACATCAAACTCATAACCAAGTTCTTTGCTCTGACCTTGATAGTACTCCTCAACCAACTCAAAGTAACCAACACCGTAGTTAACCTTGATTTTGTCAGTAAAGGAGTGGTTGCCCAAAATACCTATACCCCACTGGTTCTTGTCCTGGGCCAGAATCCCTTCATCGTAAAGATTTGTTACTACGTTCCCGAACCTATCAACAACAATAGGGCCATAACCTTTTCTTCTGGTGCCCGTAGGAAAGCCTTCAGGAACGCGATTACCCAAGGTGTTTCCATAGAAAGCGACTAAAAATGGCGCGAAATCGCCTAAATCTACCAAATCATGTTGAGTTTTTCTGCCATCGTCCCTATCTTTACGATCTGTGCCATCAGCGTACCAGGCTAACAAGTTAATATCGCCAGCCCCATAATTATAGTTACCTTCTAAGTACAGACCCAACCCTTTATCCTTGCGCTTAAAATCCTCTCCCCGAAGTTGGGTTTCGCCCCAACCAAATTTTCCCTCAAACCTGATAGAGAAGGGACCCCAAGTCTGCATAACAGCCGGGTTGATAAAAAACGAGTAATTCTTTTCAACATTAATATCTGTCATGTCGCGAACATACTCAAGATTCAGAGCGGTGCCGCCACCATCCCACTGATAAAATGGCTCTATACCGAAACGATCCGAATCAACATCTTTATCTCTGAGAGGGTATTGGTAGTTCACATCTTGGGTGGCGTCTTTAGCGTAATAAGCGTTTAGGCCAAAGCCATTATCAAGCTTTAAGGTATATGAAATACCATCAACTACGCTGGAATTATCAAAAGGCAGGGTATAAATATAGTCCCCACCATAGCTATAGCCTAAAGTCATTAAGCCCCTTTGGCTGGTAGGAAAACCATCCTCCAAACGGCCAATAGACAGTTTGCCCCAATCCTGGGTGATAGTGGCGTAAATGGACCGGGTAAAAACTCTAGAGGAGCTAGAGCTTCCCTGAGTCCCGTTGTCTATACCATTGTTCGCTCCCCATCGTTGATAATCAGGAGCCCGCATTCTCCAATGGACTAAAATGTCCTCATTCGGTTTAAAATTAATCCCAACCTCAAACCGATTCTCAAAAAATGAGTCGGATTGTTTATAATCCTTGTCACTGGCCCGATTAAAGTTGACCAAATTGTGGTGAAGGACTTTTAAAGCACCCTCGAACTCAACCTTAGTTTGCGCGTTAGCCGCTGGCGCGGCACATACCAACAAAAAAGCGCAAAAGGCCAAAGCCAACAGTTTTCTCATCAGTTTCTCCTTGTGAAAACATCAGCTAATAATAATCAGCCAATGACCCCCTTTGCCCTGGCCAGAACCGCCCAAGATTCGGACCAAAAGGTCAACTACTGACTACCACGTAAAAACTTGCCCAATATAGAAAATTTTCCGAAAAATTACAACCTAACACAGCTCTTTAAGGAGGGCCGATAAAGGCTTTAACTAGTCGTTTTCTGTTACAAGCAAATATTAGGCCAATAAATTTTTTCATAAATTTAAATAATTTCAATAAGTTATGTTGTTTTACCTTGTACCTTCTGTTGGCTGCTGTGGTTTTTTTTCCACAGAAAAGTTACGCCAGCGCTGTTTTTTAGAAACTAGACTAAAAAAACTATTTTTACATTCTATACAATTAAGTTTTATGCTTTGTGCTGTTATAAATTTTATATATACTTTTTTACATTTTTAAATTACTTTTTTTTAATAAGAATACATATTTTTACCTTATAATTATCAAAATTAACCCCCGTTCCAAGGACAGAAACGGGGGTTAATAGCGAACTTGGCTTGAATTTACAAGCTCAACCTTTACCAGAGAGTTTAGAAGGCAAACTGCAGGGCGTTCAACCAGGCGTAAGTGTCTTTCGCGTCCCTCAAGTCCCTATAGGGATTAGCCCGAGAGCCATCGCCGCTGCCATTACTTTCCCAAGCGTCGCCATTAAACATATACCCAAATTGGGACTCAAAAGTAACCCCTTGCAGTAACCGGATCCTGATCCCCAGGTCAACTTCAACCCCAAGATTCTTGTTTTGGCCTAAAAAGTCTTCCTCGACTAAACGAAAGTAACCAATTCCCCAATTAAGTCTAATAGCATCCGAAAAATTATGGTTCCCTAAAAGGCCTAAACCCCAGTGGTTTGTACCAGTTGCGGTGCCAACAGTCCGAGTGCCAAGCCTACCTCTAGTGGCGGGGCTTCCATAAATGGAATTGTCATATAAATTATTTCCGCCAGGTAACCGGCTAACTCTGTTTCCAAGGTTATTTTCATAGTAGGCGACCAAAAATGGGGCAAAGTCCCCCATACCGACTAAATCGTGTTGGGTCCTTTTGTAAGGAAATCCTCGCTCATCAAGAGATGAGCCATCGGCGAACCACCCCATAAGATTAATATCTCCCGCCCCATATTTGTAGGTAGCTTGAAGATATAATCCAAGCCCTTCTCTTTTAACTTTATCTCGTTTGTTATCTATAGTAGATCTAAGAGTAGTTTCACCCCAACCAATTTTACCCTCAAAACGAATAGAAAAGTCTCCCCAAGACTGCATTATGGCAGGATTAATAAAGAACGCGTAATCCTTGTCGGTCTTTGTGTTAGCATAATAACCTGGTCTATTTAAGGCTGCTGCATTGCCATCTCGCATATCGCGAGCGTACTCTATGTTTAAAGAAGCCGCTCCCCCATCCCATTTATAAGTTGGCTCAACTCCAAAACGGTCAAAATCTACGTCTTTTTCGTTAGTACCGTTAGCAACGCTGTTGTCCGGGTCTTGTGTAGCATATTTAGCGTAATAGACGTTTACGCCAAAACCATTATCCATATTATAAGTATAAGAAATACCATCAGCTACTTGTTTAAAATCAAAAGGATTGGCATAGACATAAGTTGTGCCATAAGAATAACCTAATGTCTTCAACCCATTCATACTTGTGGGAAATTCTTGCTCAAGACGACCAATCGAAAGAGATCCCCAGTCTTGTTTAATGGTCGCGTAAATGGCCCGAGTCCAAACCTGATAAGCGTTGGTACTCCCCTGCTGACCCGTGGTCGCGCCCCAACGGTGATAATTCGGAGCGCGTAAAGTCCAATGAATCAGTATGTCCTCAGTTGGGGTAAAATCAAAATTTACATTCAGACGATTCTCGAAAAACGAGTCTGACTGAACGTAATCACCAACAGCGGCCCGGTTGAAGTTCACCAGGTTGTGGTGAAGAACCCGGTACCAACCGCTAATTTTGACATTCTCCTGCGCCTCAGCCGGACAGGCTAAAACGGTCCACAGCATGGCGCCCAAAGCCAATGCTAATAACTTTTTCATCAGTTTCTCCTTGTTAAAGAAAAAGCTAAATATGTAAAAACTTAGTCCTATATCTCCATAATTGCCCAATCATGGATACAGGACGGCTTAGAATCTTTATCAATCTTTTCCCCAGTCCTAAAACCAGAGAAATCTTATTTAACAGAGTATAAACCAGTCAAAAAAAAGAAACAAGACGTTTCTGTTATTTTTTTGTTAAAATTTGTCCGCCTTACTTATTGAAGTCAAAATTCATAATAAGGAGCTTTTGTAAAGAAAAAATCTCGTAAAATCAAATAGTTATCTTCGTCATCTTTCGTTTTCCCACGACCAGGGTTGCTGAAAACTTCTAAATTCCTTTACAAATATTTGTTATTCTAAATGACAAAACTAAATATAAGCCCCTGGTTTTAGAAAAAATTGGCCCCGTTAGTCACTTGATTGATTTGCCCTCCTCCAAAAGGGCTAAAATAATTTAATTATTTTATAACCTATTACAAAATAAATAAGGTTAAAATATCTAAATATTCTTAATATATTTATTTTTATTCTTAAAAAAATATTTTACGCTTAAATTAAATATTGATACGCTAAATAATGCTTAATACAACTAAAACATTTATTTTGCGGCTCTTTTTCCCAAAAAAATATGGTTGGCTGACCTCACCTCAGCCCTAACCTTCACCCAAAAACCCGACTTTTATGGCGGAACTAACAGTTCCAAAAAAAATCGTCGCCCCCATTCCCACGCGATAAAACTTAACTATCAGAAATCAATACTAAAATTTTAGACAGTTTGAAACCCTAGAGCAGAGACCACCGCCTCAAAATCTTTGGCTTTTTTGTCTCTCCAGCCGTTAGCCGAATAAAAAATCGCCTGGAAATAAGCCTTAAAACTTTCAAGCTTGATTTAACACTATAAAAATAAACATTACAAGTCAAATTTTAAGAACACCTTTTATTCCGCCATTTGGTGTATCGTTGGCCTCATATCTTTCTGGTTATATAAAACCAGCTTAGTTATGTCAAGGCACCTAAACGAATATCCATAAAATCCTCATGTCAATTCTGACCTTACGCTTTTCTGGCCGCGCCCCATCTTCGCCGGCCAGTCAACCAAGGTGAGGACTCAGGCCTTTCAGGACTGCCCTTCTTCCCAATTTTCCTGGTAATAAAAGCCCAAACTTCTCTATTTGAGGCCCTTTTTTTTCCTGTCCAGACCACTCTGTTTGAGCCTGCCTCAAAATACCTAACCTTGTTCCCATTTTCTGCGGCCAGCTGCCAGCTCTCAAGCCTGACAACAACTGATGAGCCGTAAAATCTACATTATCCCCTCTAAATAAACATATTTAAATAAAAAATAGTCCCTATATACCTAAATTATGATTAAAATAGCTAGATTCAGCCCAACCAATAAATCAAGATGACCAATGGTCTTAACCTCCCTGGCCGCCAGTCTGAATATAGGCCAGCCGCCAGAAAATTAGCGCCCGATAAAAAAACCAACCTTTTAGCGAGCCGAGCCGGATTAAAACTCGCCTCTCTCCCTCCCAAAAGAAACTCGCTTTAAACCAGAAAAATTTCTCGCAAGCCGCCCTGGCTCAGAACAGCGCCCCAAAAACCTTCAACCGCCTGAGCCAAGAATCCCCAAAACAACCCCTCTGGGCTTGAGTTCTCCCCAAAACTGAACCCCAGCCAAGAGAGCCTTGGCTAATGACCCCAGCTCAGACTTACCCCAGATTCGCCTCAACCATTGAGCCTAAGCGGTGACCTTTGAGGCTTTAATCCCTCTTATTCCGCCAGTCACTACCAACCCCAACGGCCTGGGGACCCCTCTACCGATAACTATTATTATTTAGTTTGGACTGGGGTTTTGAACTCAGTCAGGCCTGGGCCAGTTGGAGGGCGCCCAAGCCTCCCATCGAGCCCTTGGCCTCACCTCCTTTCTTTGGCTTAATGGTAATCTTCCCTCGTTCTCCCTCCGCTCCCCAAAAACCTGCCATTTTAGGCCATTTTATCCCGGGGCTCCGAGGAGTTCGGCAAGCCAAAAACCTTAAACTGTTAGTCCACCCCAAAGTCCAGGAGGCCAGAAAGCCAAGAAGACCACTGATTTTTTAACCTATAGGTAAAAAAAAACCGTAATCCCAAGGGATTACAGCTTTTAGATTTCTAATCAGCTATAAAATAACTTCGTACTTTAAAATAAATTTAATAAAAACTATGACTTCTTATAATATACCAACGGTAAGTACTCAATTAAAGCCTAAATTTCTCCAAAAATTTCGCCAGACCCTTGAGTCCGCACTCCCCCCCTCCTAGGCCTCTGTCGCAAAGAACCCGAAAAAACAACCACCTGCTTGAGATTTTTCCCATTATAAAAAATTCTTTTGGCTTTTACCAGAAAAAAATTCATCAAATCGAACAAAATCAAAAAAATTTTTTTTCAACCTTCTTGCCGCCTCACGTCCGCGTCAGAAACTTCCCTTCTCGCCTTCGACCGGGCGGGGCTCTCGTCCCTCACCCTACTTCGGCGTCGCTGGAGATCAGCCCTAACTCCCACTCCCACCGCGACCACGGGAGAGCTCGCCTTCTACCTCCCTTCGGCCAACCAAGTAGGGGTTAGTCTTTCGCCCTTTCGTCAGAACCAGGGTTTTTCTTTCATTAAGCCTCTCGCCTTGGCCAAAACTATTTTCTTTGGTCTCTCGCCCAGACCAGGTCTCACTCTTCGGCCTCTCGTCCAAGCCAACTCTCGTCTTTAAACTTTCGCCCTGGCCAGAGCTCTTTCTTCGGCCTCTCAGCCTGGCCAGAGCTTATCTTTCGACCTTTCGCCAAACCAGAGCAATCCCTTGTCCCGCGCCCTGGCAAATCCTCCGCGCCCAATTCCTTCAACCCGCAGACCGAGTTCCCACCTCGGTCCCGGCTATTCTTTTGGCTTGTAAAGCTCCGCGGTCTTAGTCAGAAACGCGGGAATGTTCAGGCCCTGAGGGCACTTTTCCAGACACTCGCCGCAGGCCACGCAGTTGACCGCCCGCTCTTCTGGGCTCAACTGGACAAAGTAGAAATAGCGACAACGCTCCCGCGGGGTCTGGCCATCAAACAGATAATACTGGTTCAAAAAGTTGATGTTTTTGGGAATTTCCACCCCCGAGGGGCAGGGGAGACAATAACCGCACCCGGTGCAATCAGCTTGGAGGCGAGCTTTAAAAAAGTCCCGGACCTTGTCAATGGCCGCCTCGTCCTTTTCGGTGAAGAGACCAGCCTCATATTTCTCGGCCAGGGCCAGGTTTTCCTCCACCTGAGCCAGATCGGACATGCCGCTTAAAACCACCGCGCACTCCGGCTGATTCCACAGCCAGTTAAAGCCCCAGGCCGGCAGCGTCCAGTCTGGCCGGGCCTCTTTGAGGACCTGGGTCGGCTCCTCAGGCACCTGACTGACCAGAAACCCGCCGCGCAAGGGCTCCATGACCACCACGGCCAAGCCTTTTCGCGCGGCCAGACGCACCCCGGCCTGACCAGCCTGGTACTTGTGGTCCAGATAATTGTATTGAACTTGGCCCATGACCCAGTCATAGCCAGAGACCACCTTCTCAAAGAGGGCGTAGTTGTCATGAAAGGAAAAGGAGGGAAAGCGAATCCGCCCGTCCCGGACGGCCTCGTCAAAAAACTTCCTCAACCCCAAGGCCAGAAGTTTTTCCCAGACCGAGACGTTAATGTTGTGGGCCAGGTAGAAATCAATCTGCCGAACATCCAGTCTTTTGAGTTGAAAGTCCAATAATTGATGCATCTTGGCCTGGCTATCCACCAGCCAGGTGGGGAGTTTGGTGGCCAGGAGGACTTTTTCCCGATAACCCCCCTTTAAAGCCTGAGCCACAAACGGCTCGCTGGCCCCGGGCGTCTCCCTGGTCCCCGGGCTGTGGTAAGGATAAGCCGTGTCCACGTAATTAATCCCGCGGTCAATGGCCAACCGCAGCATCCGGGTGGCTAAATCAATATCAATATCAGCTGCTTTCGGCCCATTCAAAGGTAAACGCATGCAACCAAAGCCTAAGATGGATCCTTCCACCCCGCTTTGCCCCAATAATCTTTTCTTAATCATCCTTTCTCCCACTTAAAGAACAAACTCTTAAAAACTCGAGCTTCCTCGAAGGAGCCTTAGCTTGATCAAGCCTATCCAACTCCTACACAGATTCTCGCCTTGATAGCCCAATCAAGGGGCCAAAGCCTATTTTTCCGAAGGATCCGTGGAAAAAGCCGGAGCGGTAAAAACCAATAACTCGGCCCCCTGGTCTTTATAGGCCTCAGGGTGGAGACCTGCCTTCATGGAGGTCTGCCGAGCGAACTGCTCTGGGTTAAAGCCCTGCTCCACCGCCACCACCGGCAGGAGAACCCCTCGGCCGTGGGGATGAAGCAGATAAAGGCCATCGCGACCAATAACCAAATCATTAAGCGATTTTAACGGCTGAGGCGGGGTCAGGATGGAGACGGTGATATCCAGATCCGCCAGCTCATGTTTGGCCAGCGGAGGGAAACGGGGATCCCGGAAAGCCGCCGCCAGAACCATTTCCTTGATGGTCTTTTCCAGATAATCATCAAAGACGAACTGGCCAATACAGCCCCTTAACCGACCTTGCCGCTTCAAGGTCACAAAGACCCCGCCCCGCCGCCCGGCCAAGGGCGGAGCTGGCGGGGACGGCTCTTGAAAGAGGGTAGCCTTTAAAAGAGCCTGACACCAACTCAGAACCTGTTTTTCCAATTCTGGGGACAACGGCTCGGTCTCATTACCCATGAAAAAACCCCTGACCCAGGCCGAAAAATTGACCGTTTAAAAACTCTTCCAACGCTTAACTATTGAGGTGGCCTGACCACAAAATTATAGTCTAAGCCTTGGGAAATTAAAAGGGAACGCGGGTTTGCGCGGCGATTCTCATTTTGGTCTCCAAAACCTGGACTCAAACGGGGCGGTCGAAAACCCACCCCCTTGTTTTGGCCCGCCAGGCTGGAGCCTGGTCAAGCTCGCTAAGGGCTCCGGCCGAGGAGGAGGGCGTCCCTCGGTCCCAAACCACGGCCCCCTCAGATGGCTCCAGGCCTGGCTCTGGCGGATTTTGGGGCAGGGTCGCTCTCTTTAGGATTAGCTGGAGGGGAAAACTCAAGCTTCGCCAACCCTTTCTCGCTCAAAAGGCCTGGGGAAATTTGCGGAAAAATAACTGGGCCCGGCCAAAAAAACCAGAGTCCCCTCTGACCGAAAAAGCTAACACTTGGAAATTAGTAGAAAAATTTTTTACCCGCTCTTGACTTGAATTGCGACTACCCGTCAGAGAGTTGGCCGAAAAAAATAAAGTAACATCGCGGAATTAATCAAAAAAACCAACTAGCCAAGCGGCTAGGCAATGGGCGGAGCTGGCCTGGAGTAACCGACCCAGCCCGCTAGGGGGAGAATAATAATGGCTGGAAATAGACTTTTTTTCAGCCTCTCAGGTAACCAGCGAAAAACAATAGATTTTTTGACTACTAAATCTTAAAAGTCGCTGGATCAGGATTTAATTCCTGGCCAGAGGTCCTGGCCTGGTGGCGGATCCTTAAGGGAGCTACAGGAAGGTTCGAGAGTGGGGGTTCTTCTGGGCCTGGCCGGGGACTCAGGCTCCCAGGGGGGAAGCTCAGGCTCCTTTTCCCCAGAAAGAGAGGAAAGAGAAAACGGCGAGCGAGCCAAATTGGCCCGCCCGCCGGCAAAGGGTTTCTTCGCCATCAAGTCATAATATTTCAATGACCAGCGGCTTAATTGGGAAGAGCCGGCCTATATTCGTAAGGCCGGGTTTTCCAGACTGATCTCCATTGTTAACCCAATTAGGCTTTGAGCCAGGCTCGGATAATCCGACCAAATGGCCGTCTCTGGAACCAAATCCGCCAAAACCTTGTCCTTCAGAGCCGTAAACAGTCGATCTGTTTCCCGGAACTTAGCTGAGCGGGACCACAGCCCCTCCCAGGCGTCAGTGAACTCATTGAGGGCTTGGGTTATGGCCGCAGCTCGGGCCGGACTTCGACAATCCGGACTCTTGCCATCCGGATCGCTATAGGCACCCGGTGGCCAGATTCGCTGAAGGCGCTCCATGGCAGGGCCAAGTCGCTCCCGCGCGCCACCCAAGCTACCGGCCAGGCAACTAGCCGCCAGCTCGTAGTCGTCGTGAATGCCCATGTTTTCCTCCGTGAAAGCATGAACCCCCCACCAGCGGGGGTAAGCTAAAAAAACCGACTTCCATGCCGGTATCTGGAAAAAGGTCGGAAATTGGTATATTTTCTTTTCCGACCGAAGAAATAACGCTCCTCCCGGCGGCCCGTCCGCCTGAATTTTTCGGGTAACAGCTGGATTTTAATTGTCTTTTTTAAAACAGGAGCCGAAGCCGCTAGTTATTCGCTTCTCCTTCTCTCTTATCGACCAACTGAATGATTTAATAAATATTTTTTAAGGCTTTTTTTAAATAAATTTCTTATTTGAACTATGTTCTTTATTCTTTGAACTATGTTAAGGTAGTTTTTAGGAGACTTAAAAATTGTCTGAGGTTTTGACCCAAGCCATTAACAGCGTCCTGACGCTTTTCCTGATCGGGGCGGTTGGTTATAGCCTGGCCCGCTTCGGATTTATCAACAACCAGGTCAAAAGCTTTCTCCCATTACTAGTGGTTCGGGTCACCCTGCCTCTCTTCCTCCTGAGCGTCACCGTCAAAAGTTATTCCCGGGCGGATCTGGCCGTTCTGATTAACTGGGTCGGGTTGGGGCTGGTGACCGTCCTTTTGACCTTTGGGATCTCTCTCATAGCCTACCGTCTGACCAGACCCCAAGGCCAGCGGCGGGGGATCTTCTGCGCCGCCTTTTCCGCCTCCAACACCATGTACATCGGCATCCCCATTAACCTCTCTCTCTTCGGGGACCAGGCTCTGGGTCCGGCCATGGCCTACTTCCTGGCCAATGGGATCTTCTTCTGGACCATTGGCAACTACCTCATGAGCCTGGACGGGGAGGTGGGACGCGTCCCCATCGTCAGTCTGGAAACTCTCAAAAGGCTGCTGCCCCCTCCCATGATTGGCTTTTTAATCGGGGTCGCCCTGGTCCTGACTGGCCTCAAACCTCCCAAATTCTTTCTGGACGCCACCACCGCCATCGGGTCCATGAACACCCCCCTGGCCATCATGTACATTGGCCTGGGGTTCTATGGGCTCTCGCTGGCCAGTCTGCGTCCCCTCAAAGACATCACCGTCGTCTTAACCGGTCGCTTTCTGGTTTGTCCGGCCATTACCCTGGCTTTCTGCCTTTGGTATCAGGCCCCGACTCTGACTACCCAGGTTTTCACCACCCAGGCCTCTCTCCCGGTTCTGGCCGCCTCCTCCATCATGGCCGGCTATTACAAGTCTGACCCCAATTACGCCAATGTTCTGGTATCCCTGTCCACGGTCCTGTCGGTCTTCACCATCCCGCTCATCCGGGTTCTGGTAACCACTCTGTGAGGTGTTTTGGGAGCCACTCTGTGTGGCGTTTTAGCCACACTCAGTTATTATAAGCATGGCAATGACTAAATCAAATTAGATAATCATCATAAATTTGTATTAATAATAAATATTTATATTTTAACAATATTTATCAATAAAGACAGCTAACTCAGATGTTTTTTTTAGCCTCTCCCACAAGCCTGGTGGTTCCGAGATCAACCGAGGTCGCTGAGAAATAAAGCCGAGAAAAGCCGAACCCCCTGGCTCATTTGGCTGGAGCTGGAGACGTTCTGGTCGCGACCAAGCCAAATCTAACCTTCTGCCCAAAGACGTTCAGGTCAAAATTGGTAAAATCCAGAGTTTTTAGGGAAAATCGGCTTTTTATAACAAAATCTGGGGGGCCTAGAACAGCTTTGGCTCCGCCGGGGAGTCGGAGCCAAATAAAAAACAAAGGGGGTTTGGGATATCTCTGGTTGAGGTTAAAATCTTGCGGCCTCGCTGTTACGACCAAGCTGGGACGACCAAGACTTGGGTTTATTGACAGACAGGCGCGGTTTAAGGGGACCCTCGCGCTTCAGTAGAGGCGGTTTATCAGGCTTCTTCGTCAGGGGCGCGCGACCCGAAAGGAAACCCTAGCCCGAGTTTTAAAATTAAATTTTATACGCACCCCTGGGTAGATAAAAAACCCATTATGTTCGATGTTTTTTTCTGGCCTTCAGTCAATTCCCCGCCGACTCTGACCCAAAAAACAACCTCTAAAAACCAATTTCCCCCCAGGCCTCAACTTTCCGCGCCAACAAAAACCCACGAGCCCATCGCCGGTCTATTTCGCTGGCCAACTAAATGAGGTTGGGGTATTTTTTCAGCTTGTAAGCCATCAGATTCTTTTTCACCCCCAAAAGCTCGGCCGCCCGGCTCTGAGCGCCCTGACTCTGCCGCAGAGCCTGACGCAACATCTCTTTTTCCAGCTCCTCCAAAACGCTCACCAGATCCAACCCCTCGGGGACCAGTGGGGCCAGGATCCCCGCCAAAGGCGTGGGCTCAAGCTCCACAAACTTATCCCACTTATATTTAAAGACATTGCGCTTCAAACCCAGGATCTCGGCGGCCCGACTCTGCACCCCCTCGCCCTGAGCCAGGGATTGCCGGATCAGCCCTTCTTCCAGGGCTTCCAGAGCCTCATTCAGGGTTATCCCGGTCGGTAGGGCCGCCAGGACCACCCCGACCCAGGCCTGAACGCTGGGGCCGGCCGCCGGGGTCGGCCCGGTTGCTTGAGGAATATCTCCCTCAGGGTCCGAGGCTCCCGACTCCTGGGAACTGGGCGCCGATTCCAGCGGCCTTCTTAACTCCTCCGGCAGGTCTTCGGGCTTGATCTCCTGACCCTGAGCCAGAACCAAGCCTCGCTCAATGACATTTTCCAGTTCCCGGATATTGCCGGGCCAGTTGTGGGCGAAGAGGAGCCTTCTGGTCTCGGGGTGGATGGTGGAAATTTTCTCGCCTTGACAGTGTTTTTCCAAAAAATGGTCCACCAGGAGCGGCAGATCGTCTAAGCGGTCCCGGAGCGGAGGCAGCCGCAGGTGCACCACGTTAAGACGGTAAAACAGATCCTCCCGAAAGCGACCGTGAGCCACCTCCAGGCGCAAATCCCGGTTAGTGGCGGCCACCACCCGGACATCAACCTTGATGGAGATCCCGCTCCCGACCCGCTCAATGGCCTTTTCCTGCAAAACCCTTAAAAGCTTGACCTGGGCCGATTGACCAATCTCCCCGACCTCGTCCAGAAAAATCGTGCCCCCGTGAGCCATCTCAAAGCGCCCGGCTCGGGTGGCCCCCGCCCCGGTAAACGCCCCCTTCTCATAACCAAAGAGCTCACTCTCCAGCAGACTGTCGGACAAGGCCGAGCAGTTGACAGCCACAAAGGCGTTAGTGGCCCGGGGGCTATTCTTATGGAGCTCCTGAGCCACCAACTCCTTGCCGGTGCCGCTTTCCCCGGTGATTAAGACACTGGCTGAGGAGGGGGCCACCTTGTCCAGGTACTTGTACAATTCCCGCATCAGCTTGGACTGGCCAATGAGGCGGCCATAACTTTGAAGACTGGCCGCGGATTCCCTTAACTCCTTGTACCGCCGCCCCAGGCGGCTGTGTTGCATGGCTCGGGAGACCACTCGAATAATCTCTAAGTTGGGGCAGGGTTTGGTCAGGTAGTCAAAGGCCCCCTGTTTCATGGCCCCGACCGCCAGCTCAATGGTCCCATGGGCGGTCAGAAGGATGACCGGCACCTCCGGGGCGCGCTCTTTGATCTTTCGCAAAAGCTCAATGCCATCCCCATCGGGCATGGTCATATCGGTCAGGACCAGATCGACCCGCCCGCTCTCCTCGAAGATCTCGTAGGCCAGACGACCGCTCTCAGCCTGGAGCACCTCATAACCCTCGGCCTCCAGAACCTCGCCCAAGATCAAGCGATAGTTGGGCTCGTCATCAACTATGAGAATGGTCTCAACATCGCTCATGAGGAGCAATCTCCCTTAAAATGCCGCCCGCGAAAAAAAAATCCTAAGCCTAGCCCGAAAATCTGACCAAATTCTCGACAAAATCCTGGTCTGAACTCTGGCGCAATCCGACCAAAATCACCGCTAAAACTCAACCCAAAAAACAGGCCAAAAACCAACAGGACCTGTAAAAAAATAAATTTCCCTTTTCAGGTCTATTTTTCGGGTTTATTTTTCTGGTCAGAGCGAGTGGCTCCAGGCGCGGATTTGGGCGCCCCCCGTTTGTATTTTCGATGATCGAGCCAGAATTGAGCGATTAAATCGTTTCTGGGGTATGTCTGGTTGATAAGACTAACCGTAGTCTCCTCCGCGCGCTCTGGCTCGCCGAGCCAGTTTAAGGAGACAACTTTAAATAAGTCGCGCTCCACCTGATTCCATTTATAGGCGCCTGGCCCTGATGGCAAGTGGCAAACCTTGATGGGCGCGTCCAGGAAATCGCCAAGTTTTTGGAGCTCGACTTGCCATAACTTGGTCCTGGTTTCCCTGACGACGCCTAAATCAGGGATCAAAACCAGGTATTTGAAGTTAGGAAAAAACTCCCGCCCGTACTGAGCCCACCAACTTTGAATGTGGGTCATCACGTATTCTGGGGTGTCCTGGTCAGTAACCAGACTGACCAGTCCCTTCTTGAGAATAATTTCATTAAACCCGGAAGGCCAGCCCTTGGGAACATAGGGAACTGAAAAAGCCTGGGCTTTAACCTCTTGAGGGCCGCCTTTTTTCCGGCCCTGTGGTTCGGGGTTTATACAGTCGCCACCCCATTCTTTTTTTCGGGTAATGACCGATAAGATCGGTTGCCCTTCTTTTAAGGCTTTTTTACAAGTTTTTTCGATGTAGTTTAACTGACTAGCCCAATCCTCCAGCTGGGCGCCTTCATCCAGTTTTTGACTGAATGGAAATCTGTAACCCAACACTTTGAGCAGATGGGAAACTTTGACCTGGCTTATTTTATGGCCCAGCTCGCCCAGAGAGTCAGCGAGAGCCTGGCAGCTCATGGGGGTCCAAAAAAGGATTTTTTTCAGGTCTACTTGAGGGGAGCCCTCTAATATAGTCAACAAATCCTTGATTACCTTAGATTCGGTGGACAGAGTCGCGGGCTGGCCTGAGCCAATATTTCCGCCGCTACCCTCTAAAACAGGCGAACCCGACAATTCTTTCAGGCTAGCGGAGACAGTGACTTTCGACAACCCAATTATTTCGCTAACCACGGAGAGCCCGCCATCACCGAGAGACTTGGCGTAGGACGCGGCTAACAAACGTCCTTTTCTCGCGTTTAAATGAAGCCACTTTTTGTGGCTAGACCTCGTAACAAGGTTAAAACCATTAATATTCATACATACCCCCTACAAAAAGCATACAACCATTAAAAATAAAAATTAATAAACATAACAATATAATAAATAAACATAAGACTAAATTAAATTAACTAAATCAATATATTTTATTTAAATTATTTTAGATCGCCTAACCTCCCACTTCTCTTCAGCCCGGCGCGAATACTCCCAACCTCGGCCTCTTCTCAACACCCGGCCCCTTCTCGCTCTCAAGCCGCGACTTGATTGCCTGGCTCAAAACCGGGCAACGGGAGTCGGATGGTCACAATGAGGCCCTGACCATCCTCGCCCTCGCCTTGGGCGTTAGTCAGGTTTATCCGTCCCCCGTGGCTTTCGACAATGTTGCGGACCAGCACCAGGCCCAGGCCGGAGCCTTTGACTTTAGTCGTGTGAAAGGGGGTGAAAAGGTTCTGGGCCGCCTCAGGCGACAATCCCGAGCCCGTGTCGGCGATGGTCAGAAGTAGATAGCCGGTCTCCTCAATCGGCGTCTCGGCTTGGGTTCGCACTTTCAATAACCCCCCATCCGGCATGGCCTGGATGGCGTTGACGAGCAGATTCACCAGGGCCTGGTGCATCAAGGCCCGGTCGGCCGTGATGGGCTCGGGATCCGGGCGCAGGTCGGCCCGGAGCTCCACCCCAGCCCGACTCATCTGCACCTCCAGCAGAACAAAGATCTCCTCTAAAAGATCCTCCATGACCACAGGCCCAAAAACCGGTTTCTTGGGCCGGGCGAAATCCAAAAAATCCGTGACAATTGACGAGAGCCTCTCCGACTCGTCGACAATGGCCTCAGCCAGGCGGGCCATCTTGGGCGATTCCTTAAGACCCTTGGCCAAAAAGTCGGCCGAGGAGTTGATGATGCCCAGGGGATTGCGGATCTCGTGGGAGACCGTGGCCACCATCCGGCCCAGGTTAACCAGGCGCTCAGCCTGGTTGAGCCGCTCGCTCAAAGCCGCCTTCTCGGCGTTCTTCTGATTGATGATCTCCTCGCCTCGCGCCACCACCATCCTCAAGACAAACGTCAACAGCAGCGACATGCCCACCGCCGTGGCTAGGGCGGTATACTGCATGGCGGCGATCTGCTCATGCTCCGGGGTCAGATCCCGCGTCAACTCCAGGACCCCGGAGATATCCGGGGAGAAGTAGTCCTCCATGGCCTTGAAGCAGCGCATGGAAAACTGACCCCGGGGAAAGAAGGAGCCCAAAAGGTAGCCCCCTTGCTCCAGGACAATGACCGTTCTTTCCTTGAGATAATTGAGATAGGCCGCCCGCCCCGAGGCTCCAGGCGGTCGCCAGAAGCGGGGGGCGGTTCCATTGCCCAGCCGCAGGGACTCATCCGAGGGAGGCTGATAAAAGCGTTTGACCGCCTCAAGATAGGCCGACAGGGGCTCGGCGAATTGGCCGTTGGTCATAGTCTCCCCCAAATCGGGGCTGGACTGGGGCTTCACCACTGGCTCAGCCGAGTCCGAGGAGTAGAGCATCAAGCCATAGCGGGCGTCATACATGACCACCCGACTGATGTCAAAGCCGTGGATGGTGTTCTGGATAACGGTGTTAAAAAATTTATAGGGCTCCGGCTGACTGAGCCGCCCATCCACCCCGGCCAGGGAGATGGGTCGGAGGAAATTGTTATAGAGCTGGAAATTGAGGTTATCCATGATCATGACCGTGTCCTCAACCACCCGCTCCTGAATCATCTCCTCGGCCCGGCGACTCATGAAGGCGGCCAGAATGAGACAGGTCGCGAAAATAGCCGCGATGGCCACAGTGGAAAAGTACTTGGCCAGCCTGAAGGGCTTTTCCAGGGCCGGGGAGGAGAAGCTGTCGGCCATTATCTCAGGGCTGAGGCGCATCACGACAAGATATATTTTTTCTTGGCCAGGGCTCCCTGGTTGTAACGAGTCAGAAAATCCTCAAATCCCTGACGGCCCATGAGACCGTAAGTAAACTTCTTGCCCAACTCCACCCCGGGCTGATCCAAGGGATCGACGCCGTATAAAATCCCCGAGATGACCGTGGCCAGCTCCAGGGTCTGGACGAGGCTCCCCACAGTTTGAGGGGTGATGGCCGGGAGCGACACCGTTAAATTTGGCCGACCGCTCTCCGCCAGAGCCCGGGCGGTTCCTTTGAGCTCGTTATTGAGAAGCGTCCCCAGAGTCTGGCCACCCAGGTAAGCCAGAGCCTCATGCTCCTGGAAGATGGCCGGGATTTTACAGTCAGTCCGGAGCTTATCCACGCCCAGAAACATGATGGTCTTGTCCTGAGGGCCCTCCATCCACATCTGCAACTGGCTGTGCTGGTCCGTGGCCCCGACCGCCTTGAGGGCGGTCTGGGCCACGACGTTAGGCGTCCCGTCTAGCTTGGTCCCCTTGCCCAGCGACTCGTTCCAAAGCTGGTTAAACCAGTCGGCGACCCGGCTTAAAGCGTCCGCGTAGGGAATTAAAACCACGGAGCCGCGGTTTTTCCGGGTGGTCATGAGCCAGTTGAGACCGGCCAACATGGCCGCCTGGTTACTGGCCGCCCCGGCTCGCCCGGCCGCCACCGCCGCCTGGGCCCCGGCCAATAAGCCGTCAATGTCCACCCCAACCAGAGCCAGCGGAGCCAGGCCCACGGCGGTCAGAACCGAAAAACGCCCCCCCACCCCCGGCGGAATGGGTAGAGACTGGAGGCCTAAGTCATTGACGATCTTCCGCAAAACCCCACCCTCGGGATCCGTGGTCACCAGAAGTCGCTCGGCCAGGGCGGATTTGCCCAGCCGTCGCCGCAGCCAGTCAAAGGCGATCATGAATTGGCTCATGGTCTCAGCCGTGGCCCCGCTCTTGGAGATGACGTTGAAAAGGGTCGTCGCCGGGTCCAGGGTGTCCAGCAGAGCCTCAAAGCCCTCGGGGTCAACGTTGTCGGCCACGGTTAAGCGAGGCCAACCTCTTTTCTTGTCCGGGAGCCGATTGTGATTCAAGGGGCGCAAGGCGGTGAAGATGGCCGAGGCCCCCAAGGCGCTCCCGCCAATGCCCAGGACCACCACATCCTGAAACCTCTGCCGGCTGTTTTTGGCCAGTTTGTTGATCTCCTTGGCCAAAGCCCGATCCCCGGGCAGACTCAAAAAGTCCAACTGGCCTTTTTGGTGGCGATCCCAGACGTCCTGGAGAGCGGAGGTCAAGGGCTCCCGTAAATCGGCCAGGTCCTCGGGGCTCAAACCAGCCTCTCCCACAACTTCCTGGGAAAGATTGTTGAAATCGAGCCGGGTGAAGGCCAGCTGACTCTTAGGGCTAACCGCCTTCTTGTCCGCCTTCTTTTTTTCCGCCGCCTTATCAGCCTTGTTGTCCGCCTTCTTTTTTATCGCCGTCTTGTCCGTCTTCTTATCCGCCGCCATTAGCGCGCCTCCTGGGCCATTCCATGACCCGATACAGGTGACCAAGCTTGACCCAAAAAAACTATTTTAATCCCGAAACAGACCTAAATAGACTCAAAAAAAATCTAATTATCCCAAAGGCGGGGCCCTTTTCCAGCGTTAACAGCCCGGAAATGGCCAGCCCCTGCCGACTCTGATCTTGGCTTGGCCCAAATTCTGGAGGAAAAATTTTCCGGCTCCTAACTCCCGCCCGTGAGGGAAAGGCGGCCCATTTACAAAAAAAACGCCTCGGCCACCAGCGGGCAGGCTATCCCTCGCCCGAATTGACCTGGCTCAGGCCTCAATCAGGCGCCTGGAGTCTGGGCGGATGAGTCGGCCTCAGATTTGTCTGGGCCAAAAACTACTTTCATCTTGGAGCCGTCGTCATAGAAAGCTATGGCGAGGTCAATAAATTTTTTAACCTCCGCCCCAAAGGAACTGTGGTAGTTCTTTTGGGTTATGTCCCTCAAGGCCTCTTGGGTGGCCTTGTCTAACAGCCGATCAATTTCCGCGTCGGAGAAGACATTGGTCTCAGTGGGCAGATTTATCGTTTCGCCCAACTTGAGCAACTCTTTCTTAATTATCTCCGGCGGCAGTTTATCTAGGACCAGCGCTGCCAGAGTTTTATTGATGTCAG
>JAISMU010000108.1 GCA_031276635.1 Deltaproteobacteria bacterium
AGGTTAATAAAAAATCTTGAGAATATCGCTGAATCTTACAAGATTAGCCTCAGAGACAATGATCCTGGCGGGGCTTTACAAAGCCTTATTGAGGATATAAGCCAAAAGTGTGGCGAAAAAGTAGTCGCGCTGATCGATGAGTATGACTACCCCGTCAGCCATTATATAGATAATCAACCTTTAGCTAAGGCTAACTCCGAGGTTCTCAGCTCTTTTTATGTCGGGTTCAAGGATTTAGATAAGTATTTGCGTTTTGTCATGGTAGCTGGGGTCACCCGCTACGCCATGATGGGTTTATCCGCCGGGCTCAACCAGTTGGTTGATATCAGTTTTAGGCCTAAATACGCCTCCATCTGCGGCTTCACCCCAGACGAGCTGGATCAATATTTTGGCGATCGTTATGAGTCCGCTCTGGACTATCAGAAATCCATCGGCGAAATGCCCGCCGCGAGCTCGGTTACCGATTTGCGGCAAAAAATCCTTGATTGGCACGATGGTTACACTTGGGATGGGCGGACCCAAACAAATATTTATATTTTTTAGTTTTCATTTTTGATAGACTCAAACTTGGCTTTCTTGAGTTCAGGTCCGTTCCGCGCGCCTGATGGCCAGTCTCCCGTTCTGGGCTCACCGCCCAGGGCGGAGCTGGCCTTAAACCGCTTAAAATTTTCCTCTGGTTGGCGGCCTTGGGAACGGCGGTCAGCGGATATTGGGCCCCAACCGTTTTAAATCCTCAATTGACAATTCTGAGCTCGCTTTCGCGGGCTTTTTTGATAGGAAGTTATATTGTTCGGGGTTGGCCGCGGCTTGGATTGGAGGGTTGGGGGACGATGGGCCTGGAATCGGGCCTAATTTTGGGATCAGATTGTTTTTCCTTGACCGAGCCAGTCAGCCCACTCACCCCGGTTATGGGGTTTTACTGGCGGTGGGGCCGGGGTTGGCCGATCCACAAGGCGACCAGGGTCAAGACCAGAAAAAAGACCACATCATTTAGATCAATCAAACCCAGGGCGAAGTGGGATAGGCGGGGGGCGATGGCCAGACCCTGAGCCAGGTAGGCCGCCCAGGAAGGCAGATAGGGGGCCGCCCAACCCAAGGACCACAAAAGGGCCAGGACGCCCAAAGAGCCCAAGGCCGCCGCCAAAGGGGAGGGGGCCAGGGAGGCCATGGCCAGGCCCAGGGCCACAAAGGCGGAGATCAAAAGCCCCAGGCCCAGGGCCGCGGTTAAAAGGACTACCAGGGAGCCCACGCCCATCAGCCAGATGGCCAGGAACGGTAAAAGGGCCAAGGCGGTCAAAAGGCTTAAGGCCAGAACCGCGGCCAAGTACTGGCCGACAATCATTTCCAGGGGTTTGAGTGGCCAGGCCAGCAGCAAGTCCAGATGTCCCCCCTGGGCGAAGTGGGCCATGGAGCGCATGGTGGTCAGAGGGGCGACCAGCAGAATGACCAGCCCCAGATTGGTGAGGCCGTTACTAAAAATGGCCAGGTCCGCTGACAAAGCCCGACCCTGGGCCAGGGAACCGAGACTAATCGAGGCGTAGTCCGCCACAGAGTTGTAAAGCAAAACTCCCGATAGCCCCAGAAAAACCAGGATCGCCAGACCCCCGGAGGGGTTGGTCCAAAAAGCCTTGAGCTCGGCCACGGCCAACAGACGGGCGGTTCGGAGGCTAAAGGGCCGCATGGGAGCTGACCTCCTTTAAATAACCCTCTTCCGGATCCATTGGAAAGTCCGACCAGGGCTTTTGGGAGACTAGGCTCCCATCTTTGAGGATCAGGGCTTCATTGGTCACTTTGGCCACCTCCTCCAAGACGTGGCTGGAGATGAGGAACGCGACCGTCTGAGGAAACGAGGCCAAGGTCTCCCGGAGGCGGTGGGTTTCCTCTGGGTCCAGGCTACTGGTGGGCTCGTCCAGGAGCAAGAGTTGGGGAGGAACCAGCAAAGCGATGGCCAGGGCGGCCTGACGTCGGGAGCCCAAAGAGAGCTGACCGGCCAGGCGACCTAGCTTTTCTTCCAGATGGAGGGCCTGGGTCAGAAACTCGATCCGCTCGGTGGCCTCTTTTTTGGCCAGGCCCAGAAAAGCGACCGTTAAAGTCAGATGTTCCCGGACCGTGAGATCCGGGTTTAAGGGGGCTCTTTCCGGGAGCCAGCCCAAGAATCCAGGGATGGCTCTGGCCTGACTCGGGGTCAGGCCGTTTAAGGAGATCCGTCCGGTGTCCGGGGCCAGGGTTCCGGCGATAATTTTCAGGAGCGTGGTTTTGCCCGCCCCATTGGGCCCCAAAAGGGCTATTCGGTCGCCCTCGTGGATCTCCAGGTTGACATCCCGCAAAGCCTCGCGTTCCCCGAAAGAGCGGCCCAGGCCTTTAAGGCTCAAAATCAGCCGGGGCGGGCAATTGTTCGGATTCGGGGCGGACGAAATAATCACGACATGGCTCCTTGGCGGTTTTCCCTCACTCGCGGGCCGGCTCAGGAATGGCCAGTTTCTTTTCCAGCCAGCGCAGGATCAGGGTGGCCACAGTCACCATGGCCAGGTAATAAAGGGCGGCTAACAAATAGCATTCCAGGTGCCGAAAATACAAAGAGGCCACCATTTTGGCCTGGCCGGTGATTTCCACGACCGTAACCACCAGGGCCAGCGAGGAATATTTGATTAAATAAATGATTTCGTTGCCACATCCGGGGGCGGCCAACCGGAGAGCCACGGGGGCGGTGATGGACCAGAAGGCCTGGGAGCGGCTGAAGCCCAAAGCCTGGGCGGCTAGGAACTGACCCTTTTTAATGGAGAGGATGGCCCCTCGGATATACTCCGATTGATAGGCCCCGCTGCAAAGAGTAAAGCCGAGGACCGCGGCCGCGTACGGCGATAACAGAAGCCATTGCCAGATGGGCGGCCAACCCAGGGGTTTTAAGTACCCCTCCAGAATCAGGGCCAGGCTCGGGAGGCCATAGAACCACATCACCAGCTGAACCACCAGGGGTGTCCCCCGAAACACGGCCACATAAAAGTTCAAGGCTTTTTTCAGGCTTTTTGGCCCCATGGCCCGCCCCGCCCCGACCAGAAGGCCTAAAATGAGGCCCAGCAGGGCCGAGGGCACGATGAGTTGGATGGACACCCACAGGCCCTTGTTGGTGGCCGGAATGAGGAACTCCTTATAAAACTCCCAGGTGGACATTGTCAGCGCCCGGTGACCTCAGCCAGTTTGGCGCAGAAAGCGGCCGCTCGCCCACCTTCTGGCCCGCCCTCCAAAAGCTCGGGGGGGCCGGTTTCGACCACCCGGCCAGCTTCCATGAAGATGATCTCTTTGGTCAGGTGTCGGGCGAAGCCGATCTGGTGGGTGACCATGAGCATGGTCATCCCAGACCTGGATAGCTGGGCGATGACGTTTAAAACCTCGCCGATTAGTTCTGGGTCCAGGGCGCTGGTGGGCTCGTCCAAGAGCATGACCATCGGGTCCATCGCCAGGGCTCGGGCCAAAGACACCCGTTGCTTCTGGCCGCCGGACAGTTGCGAGGGGTAGAGATGGGCCTGCTCGACCAGGCCCACCCGCTCCAGCTCGGCCATGGCGCGCTGGCGGGCCAGGGCTTTTTTCTGACCCTTGACTTTCTGGAGGGCAATGGCCACGTTGTCTCGGGCGCACAGATGGTCAAAGAGGTTGAAGTCCTGAAAGATCATGCCGATCTTCTGACGGAAGGCGCAGATGTTCTGGCGGCTCATTTCCCGGGCAGACTGGCCATCAAGAAAAACGTCGCCCGAGTCCGGGGGTTGGAGAAAGTTCACGCACTGCAAAAGAGTGCTTTTGCCACCCCCGGAAGGGCCAATGATGACTTTCAGCTCGCCTCGGCCCAGGGACAGGGAGACATCGTCAAGGATGGTTTTGCCATCAATGATTCGGCTGACGTGGCTGACTTCCAAAAGAGGCTGGGCGCTCATCTCAAAATAAATCCCGTTTTTTTAAAACCAGTTGGTCGTCCGCCCGCCAGGCGTCGTGGCCTAAACCGGGGATCCGGGTTTTTGCCTCAATCTTGAAAAGGACCTTGACTCCCAGCCAGGTCAGGAGGTAGTACAAAAGGCCCGCCAGAAGGTAAAGGCGGATATGGGCGAAGGTGGTCGAGGTCATAAAGCGGGTACGGGCCATGATTTCCATGGTTCCCAGAACATAGGCCACGGCGGAGTCCTTCAGGAGAATGGAGTACTCATTGGACCAAGCTGGGATGGATAGGCGCATGGCCTGAGGCAGAATTATGTGAATAATGGCCTGGGACCGGCTGAAGCCTAAAGCTCGGGCGGCTTGAAACTGACCAGCTGGCAGCGAAAGAATGGCCCCTTTGAAAATCTGGGACTGATAGGCCGCGCTGGCCAGGCCCAGGGCTATGACCGAGGCAGTGAAGGGGGTCAGGGAAATTCTGGTTTCAAAAAGCTTGTAAACCGTGGACTCAATAATGTCAAAAACCCCGAAGTAGATCAGAAAAAGCAACACTAAGATCGGGATTCCTCGGAAGAACCAGACATAAACCCAGGTGATTTTCCTCAGCCAGCCTGCCCCGTAGACCTCAAAAGTCGACAGTGGCAGCCCCAGGGCTAAACCTAAGATCATCGCTCCCAGAATCAAGGCCACCGTGTAACCAGTTCCCCGGGCGACAAAAAGAGCTGATTGCGAAAATTCGGTCAGGCCGGCCAGGATGTCTGAGGAGAGGGCGGCGGTCAGGAATTCCATGGCCAACTCCCACCGCCGCCAGAACAGAGGCCTTCGCTCGGATTAATGCTCACCGGGCTTGTACTTGTCGATCAGGACCTGCCAGAAGGGATCCTTCTTTAAAAGCTCCAGGCCCTCGTTCAGGACTTTGAGGAGCTCGGGGTTTTCCTTGTTGACCGCGTAACCAAACTGTTCAGAGGGAATCCCTGGCTCGCCCAGATTTTTCAGGGCCAGGTGTTTCATGACATCGGCCGCGATGGTGTCGTTTAGGACCACCGCCGCTATCCGGCCATTGACCACGTCACTGGCCGCCAACTGGCCCGAGCCGTAGCTCGCCAGCTCATAGCGGCGACCGTCGCGGTTATTGGTGTCCGCCATGTTTTTAGCTTCGGAGGTGCCTTGTTGGACACCGATTTTCTGGCCAGTGGTCAGGACCTCCTCCAGGGTCAAGGTGGAGTCTTTGCGGACCAAGGCGACCTGGCGAACCTGCCAGTAAGGGTTGGTGAAGGCTACCTGAGAGGACCTCTCTGGAGTGATGGACATGCCCGAGGCGATGAGGTCAATTTTTTTGTCCTTGAGGCTGGTGACGATGGAGTCCCACTCCATGGGTTGGTGTTTGACAGTGAACCCTTTTTTTTGGGCGATCCAGTTGACCGCCTCCACGTCAAACCCGGTGGCCTGACCGTCCGGGCCCATAAAGGCGAAAGGCGGGAAATTGGCGTCAATGCCGTTGATGAAAGATTTTCCAGCCACCTGGGCCAGAAGGGGGGAGGCGGTTATAGCCAGAAACAGTATGACCGCCAACAACAATTTTTTCATAGCCTGTACCTCTGGCGCAGATTACGCTGAAAAGCGACAATGGGCGCGCAAGTTTTATTCACAACC
>JAISMU010000104.1 GCA_031276635.1 Deltaproteobacteria bacterium
ATTCAAAGGAGAGCTCTAGAACTCGTTAAACAAATCTAAATGTTGTCTCTAAAAATCATGCTTTTGTAGCTAACCTATTGGAATCATTGCTTTTTTTTCTTACAGCTCCGGAAGTTAAGACTAAACTACCGAAAGTCCAGATTATCGGGAGTAAGGTTTTTTTTCAGAGGTTACGCTGGCTAACATATTGAAACTACTGAATTTATTTGGGACATAATTTGACAAAACAGGGCTTTTGCGAAGGCGTCTTTGGTCTGAGGGGAAAGCGGCCCGGGTTATCCGGCTTAAGGGGAAAAATTTGGATCAGGCCAAGCTCCCGGCCCAGTTCCAACCAACCTGGGCCAGAGTTGGGTTGCCCTATCAGGGAGCGCGCCGGGGGTCTGACCTTCGAGGATCGCCCCAGAGCCAGCTGACCTCAAAGCTCGGGTTAGCCCAGAACCACCTCGGTCCCGTAACCATGGTCCGTTAAAAGCTCCAGCAGAACGGCGTGGGGCACTCGACCGTCAATGATGGCCGCCCCCTGACAGCCGCCCTTGACCGCTTTGAGGCAGGAAGCCAGTTTCGGGAGCATGCCCCCCGAGATGGCCCCCTCTTTTTTCAAGGCCTCAATCTCTGAGGCGGTCAGGCGCGAGATCAGGCGACCGTCTGGGCCCAGGACCCCCGGCACGTCGGTCATGAGAATGAGACGGGCGGCTTTCAGGGACTCGGCCACGGCGGCCGCGGCCGAGTCGGCGTTAATGTTGTAGCTCTGGCCGCTCTCATCTACGCCCACCGGGGAGATGACCGGAATGATCCCGCCCTGGAACAGGTGCTCCAGGAGCTCGCGGTTAATCTGGGTGGGCTCCCCGACGAGGCCGATGTCCAACTCCTCCCCTGAGGCCTGGGGCAAGGTCTTGCGCTGGGCTTGGATCAGGCGGCCATCCTGGCCCGTCAGGGCCAAAGCCTTGGCCCCGGCCTGACAGAGCTGGCTGGCGATGTCTTTGCCCAGATGGCCGCCCAGGACCATGCGGACCACGTCCAGGGTGGGCTCGTCAGTGTAGCGGTAACCCTCCACAAATTGGCGGCCCAGGCCCAGCTTTTTCAAGAGATCGTCAATTTGAGGCCCCCCGCCGTGGACCACCACTGGATTGACGCCCACAAAGCGCAATAAAGCCACGTCCAGGGCCAGGTTTCGCTGGAGCTCGGGATCAGTCATGGCGTGCCCGCCCTGCTTGATGACCACCCGGGCTCCCTGATAGGCCCGGATATAGGGCAAGGCCTCAATGAGGATGGAGGCCCAGAGCTGGTCCGGGACCCGGGCCAGGGCGTCAGAGGGCGGGTCGCCGCCGGGCCGTTGGGGGCTCTGGTCAGAAGCCATGGTCAATCCTTTCCGGCAAAAGCCCTAGAGAATGTAGCGGGTCAGATCCGTGTTCTCCACCATGTCCGCCAGGCGCTCGCGGACGTACTCGGCGGTGACCTTGAACTGGGCCGGGGCGATGTCGGGGGCGTCAAAGGAGATGTTGTCCAGCAAGGTCTCCATGATGGTGGCCAGCCGCCGGGCCCCGATGTTCTCCTGCTTCTCGTTGACCCGATAGGCCATGGCCGCCAGCTCCTCAACCGCCTCTGGGGTCAGCTCCAGCTGGATGTTCTCGGTGGCCAGAAGCTTTTGGTATTGGATGGTCAAGGCGTTGCGCGGCTCCGTGAGGATGCGGACAAAGTCCTCCTTGGAAAGGGAGGTCAGCTCCACCCGGATGGGAAAGCGACCTTGCAACTCCGGGATCAGATCGCTGGGTTTGGCGATGTGAAAGGCCCCGGCGGCGATGAAGAGGATGTGGTCAGTCTTGACCGGCCCGTGCTTGGTGGGAACCGTGGAGCCCTCGACTAAAGGCAGCAGGTCTCTTTGCACGCCCTCTCGGCTGATGTCCGGGCCGCTTTTGTTGGAGGGGCCGGCGACTTTGTCGATCTCGTCAATGAACACCAGCCCGTACTGCTCGACCCGCAGGCGGGCCTCGGCGACGACCTTGTCCATGTCTACCAGGCGGTTGGCCTCCTCTTGGGTCAGAATAGTCAGGGCCTCCTTGACTTTGACCCGGCGGCGGTGGCTTTTGCGGGGAAACATCTGGCTCATGGCCTCGCTGAGGTTCTTTTCCATCTCGTCGAGACCCATGTTGGTGAAGATGCGGGTGATGGGCGGGGAAACGGGTTGCTCGACCTGCATGTCCACGGTCCGGTTGTCCAGTTTCCCCTCCCGGAGCATCTTGCGCAATTTCTGGCGGGTCTGGGCCATGGTCCTTTTGGGGCTGTCCTCATCGCTGTCGTCAAACAGCTCGCCAGATTTGACGGACGGCAGCAACAGGTCCATCACCCGATCCTCGGCCATCTCGGCGGCCT
The DNA here is from genome assembly GCA_031276635.1 of Deltaproteobacteria bacterium. GTDB lineage: Bacteria > Desulfobacterota > Desulfarculia > Adiutricales > Adiutricaceae > JAIROO01. Next base: position 2,371 of record JAISMU010000104.1, read on the forward strand.
TGATAGTCAGGCGCTCCTTTTCCTCGCTCTGGACCATGGTCACCGCCTGGTCCATCAGCTCCCGGATCATGGACTCCACGTCCCGGCCCACGTAACCGACCTCGGTATACTTGGAGGCCTCCACCTTGATGAAGGGCGAACGCGTCAGTTTGGCCAGCCGCCTGGCGATTTCCGTCTTGCCCACCCCGGTCGGGCCTATCATAATGATGTTCTTGGGAGCGATCTCGTCACGGAATTCCTCGGGAACCATCAGGCGCCGCCAGCGGTTGCGCAAGGCGATAGCCACAGCTCTTTTGGCCTTGCCCTGGCCGATGATGTAACGGTCCAGCTCGGCGACGATCTCGCGGGGGGTCAGGTTGAGGGTCTCGACGGACTTGTTCTTGTCTTGGGTGGCTTTGCTCATTATGTTTATCTTCCGGGTTTAAAAGGGTTAGGGCCGTTGGGTCTGGTCAAGAAACCTGGCGGGCGGTGGCTTTCAGGGCAGAACTTCCACCAGGATGTGGTCATTGGTGTAGACGCAGATGTTACCGGCGATCTTCAGGGCCTCCTCGGCGATGTGGGCGGCCGTCAGGTGCGGGGCCTCCTGGATCATGGCTCGGGCCGCGGCCAGGGCGTAAGGGCCGCCCGAGCCGATGGCCATGACCTCGCCATCGGGCTCCAGAACGTCCCCGGAGCCGGTGATCATGAGGCTGACCTCCTGGTCAGCGGTCAGAAGAACGGCCTCCAGGCGCCGCAAGCTGCGGTCCATGCGCCAGTTCTTGGCCAGCTCCACGGCGGCTCTGGTTAATTGCCCACTGTATTTGGATAGCTGATCCTCAAACCTCTCCAGAATGGTCAGGGCGTCCGCCGTGGCCCCGGCGAAGCCGCAGATGATTTTGTCCTGGTAAAGGCGCCGAACTTTGCGGGCCGAGCCCTTGAGGATGGTTGAGCCCAGGGTGACTTGGCCATCGCCGGCCACCGCCACCTGATTGTTATGTCGCGCCATGACTATGGTGGTGCCACGGGTTTTCTCCAATGGTCTCTCCTTCATTTGGCCCGAGGGTGGGCTTGGTAGGCCTTTCTGAGGGCCGTCAGATCCAGATGGGCGTAGCGTTGGGTGGCCTCCAGGCTCTGGTGGCCCAACATCTCTTGAATCGCCCTCAAGTCCGCCCCCTCGGATAGAAGATGGGTGGCGAAAGTGTGGCGGAGGCTGTGGGGGTGATAGCGGTTGTCCAGACCAGCTTTTTGGAGGCGCTTGTCTAAAAGGCGTCGCACCTCCCGATCCCCCAGCCGTTCCCCTCGGCTGCCCAGAAAAAGGGCTGGTTGGGGCTGGCCCGGCTTCAGTGAGCTGGCCCGGAGGGTCAGCCACTTTTTCAGGGCCGCGATGGCTGGCGCCCCCACCGGCACCAGACGGTCCTTGGCTCCCTTGGCTTGGCGGGCCAGAACCGAGCGCTGGGTGAGGCTCAGGTCCGAAACATCCAGGTTAACCAGTTCCCCGACCCGCAGGCCGGAGGAGTAGAGGAGCTCCAGAATGGCCTGGTCCCGGATCTGGCGCGGGTCCTCGTCCGGCGCGGGGGCCGGGTTGTCGCCTGGGCTGGCGAGGCTGTCAGCCGCCGGGTTTGGGCCGTCCAGCAGCTCCCCAATCTCCCGGGTGGTCAGGAAACTGGGCTTCTTCTGGGCCTTTTTGGGGCTTTTTACGCCCGCGACCGGGTTGCCCTCGATCTGGCCCTCACCCTGAAGCCAGGCGTAAAAGGAACTGACCGCCGATAAGGCCCGGGCGATGGAGACATTGTCGCGGTGGGCCCGCAGGCCAAAGACAAAGGCCCGAACCTCGGCGGTTTGGGCCAGGAGAAAGGATTTGGCTCCCAGGCTGACCCCGAACTGGGCCACATCCCCGCCATAGGCCCGGATGGTGTGCCGGGAGCGCTGGCGACTGACCAGGCTCTCCAGAAACTTAGTCAGCAGGGCCTGATTCTCCCCAGAGAGGCCAGCCAGGTCCTTTTCAGCCCAGGATGGGGTGGCGATGGGTGTAGAGCCGGTCATCAAGAACCAGTTGTCTGGCCAGGTGGCTGCGTGGGCAGACCGCCAGGGGGCCCAGAAGGTTGGCCGTCATATCCTGGGGGCGGCCCTGGGGAATAGTCACAATGGCGAAGAGAGAGATCTCGCTTTCCTGGGCGTCAAGCTCGACCAACAAACCCTCCGGCAGGGGGGGGTGGTAGTCAGGCTTGAAAATCAAGGGATCCAGCAAGACCAGGGCCATGCTCGGATCATCCACGGATTGCAGCCAGTAAAATGGGACGTCATTAGGCCTTTGGATCAGGACATAGCCGAGCAACTCAGGAAAACCGATCACGCCACCCAGCACGCGCAAGACCGACTCCTCGGAAAACTCCATTTCCCCAAATCTGTCAGTGGTGATTTTTATCATGAGGCCCTAATCCTGGGGCTTGGCCGGGCCGGGGTTGGCTCCCCACAGACGGGCCGCCTTTTCCAGATCCGAGGTGGCCGTGGCCTTGGATTGGATGTTCTGCTCCTGGATTCTCAGAAAAACCTCCTCGCGGTGAACCGCCCACTCCATGGGCGCGGTAATGCCCAAGCGCACCTGGTGGCCTTTGACATCGACCACCCTCACTTTAATGTTATCGCCGATGGCGACAGTCTCGCCTATTTTACGAGTTAAGATCAGCACCTGGGAGTTCAGCCTCTTCCGCCGCGCGGGCCCCGAAAAAAAGGGCTGGGAGCGAGTTTTAAGAATATTACACGTTCTTGACTCTCAAAACAAGCCGACCCTGGCCCAAATTAGGCTAAATGGGCCAAGATTGGCTGGCCGGGCCAGGGGTCGGGTGGCCTTGGCCGGCTCTCGGGCTTGGTCGCCAGGGCTCGGCCATAATTGGGCGAAAAGATGAGAAAAATGTTCCAATGACCTACTAAAAGAGATAACCTATAAAAGATAACCTGTATTTTTTTTAGCCTTGGTTGGGCGAGAGGTCGAGGTTGGCGTCGGTGAGCGGGGCGGCTCTTAGGGGCCGTTATGGCCGGGAAACTCCCAAAAATCGCCACGCCGGGGAAGATATTGGAAAAGTTAACCCGACTTGGAGCCAGCGGCGGAACAGACGGCTCAGAGACCAAGGGCTCTGGGAGGGCCAACCCTCTATTAGTAGGAGCCAGGCTCGCTCTGGCTGAGGCTTTCGGTCTCTGGCGTCGCCTGGCCGAAGAGAGTCTTGACGGGGGAGCCGTGGTTAGAGATGACTATGGCGAGATCAAAAAATTTATTAGCCTCCAGCCGAAAATAGCCAGGGGAGTCCTTTTGGGTCAGGTCCCCGATGGCCTCTTGGGCGACTTTGGTTAAAAACCAGTCAATTCCCTTGTCGGCTAAGTCCCTAAGATCTGGCTAAAGATCTATCGCCACGCCCAACTTGAGTAATTCTTTTTTTTAGCTCAGCCTGGGGCAATTTTTCTAAAACCAGCGAGGCCAGAATTTTGTCCATGTCCTTCGCGGGTAAATTGTCCCGGGCGGTTTGACCTAATGTTTGAATTTTTTAGCGCTAGTTGCCTTTTTTTATCTGATTTAGATGATAGTTATTTTTATTTTATAACAGCGATTTTTTTAGAAGCCAGCTTGGACCGGCTCTCAAACACCTTCTCTATTGGCCGTGGCTCATAGGCTAAGGCCGCTGGATTCGGGTTTTCTTTCGCGGCCCTGGTTTTCTTGGGTTTTGACCGGTATTTGAGCCCAAGAAGCAAAAAATCTAGCCAAGTGGCTCAACGCTGAGCTCCAACCGCCCAATGGCCCCAGACACCTCGCTGGAGACCTTGAGGCCCAGACCCCAATGGCCCGTCTGGGTTAAAAAGGTGGAAAGTCTTTTCCTTGTCCGGTCTTTGAAGATATCTGAAGACGGAAATAAAATCTTTGAGCCCGCCGTTGACGGGCGTGGCGTCTCTGCCAAAAATGCCTCTTGGCGAAGAGCTGCCCTGGTTATGGCCTTGTTTATCAGATCATCGCCAGTCTTTAGATTTAAAATGGCGCAAAACAGTCACTATAATTAAGAGAAGGACATCTCAAAATTGGGCTGGCGGAAAGGCGGAATGACGGAAATAGTAGCGATCATTCCGCGGGGTTTTTGGGGGACTCAAAGGATTCTTGGGCTCATTTCTGATGGTGTCCATCGTTAAGAAGCCGCGGTGAAAGAGGATTAGGCCGGCCCAAGCTAGGTCAAACCAGATTTTCGGAAATCCCTGGTCATGGAGGATCTCAGTTTGTTCTCCAGAAAATTTCAGGGGGAAGATTCTTAATCAAGACGGGCAGGTGGGCGGGCCGACCGCTTAGGACTCAAGAGCTGTCAAATGTATGGTCAGCGAAAAAATTGAAAATGGTAAACGGAGGGCGGTCCCTGATCTTCCCTCGCCAATTGGGCCCCTCAGACCAGCTCAAAATTTTTTTCGCCAATCTTCCAAGGTCGCGGAAGGCTCAATTTTTCCTGTGTTTTTGAGGGTCGGTAGGCTCGCCACCCGTCAGAGAAAAGAGAATAGCGCTTTTCCACCGTAAAGCCGCGCGGGCCAGGGCAGTCTGGGTCTAATGAGATGTCATTGAGGAGATTGGGCCTTGAGTCCAGGGCGATCCGAGCGTATCTGGCCAGGCCGGAGACAAATGTCAAGCCTATATGGGGAGCCACCAAATAGTCTTTCAGAGTGGCGAAAAAATCGCGCGGAATATCAGCGATGGCGCCGTGACCTCAGAGTTGTTCGGATTTCTGGTCACCTGGGCGCCATATTCATTAATGAGCCCCGCCCTAGCTCCCTCAACTTTTTCGTTGAGACAAGCGCGAAGGTTAGCCTGGAGGATTTTGGAGTTTTCGACCTCTTCGAGAGGCTCAGTTTTAAAAACGGGTTCCTGGGAAAGTCGTCATCGGACCGGTCAATCCTAAATCTTTTAAAACGCTCGCGGTTATCGGACAAAACTCCTCCAAGGCGAAGAACAAAATAGGGAGAAAAACAGCAATTTTAAGTTTGAGAATTTTGCGAAAACTTGATTTTTAAAAGCATATCTATGATAAATGTAGTAATTTAAACATGTTATCGTAAGTAAATTTTAAATTAATAAATTTTATATTGAGTTTTAATTTTTTTGACTATAAAAAGTATAAAAATAATGTTTTAATTTTTAAAAAAATATAATTTATTTTTGAATTAAAAATATAAAAGTAAAAAAGGTAAATAAGGACATATCTGTAGGATATTGTCCGAGAAAGTCAAAATTAAATTCGCGGATCCAGGGTTGATTTTTTCTCTCTTTCTCAGTTTTTTGTGTGCTATAATCGGAAGCGTCAGCCCTTAAGTTGGGCCGCGAAAGGAGACACCATGTCCCTAATCGGCGCCCTTTATCCCTCAGTAACCGCCCTTGGCGCTTTTGGCGTTGGCACTCAGGTTATTGCCCATAACCTAGCCAACGTGGCCACGGACCGCTTCAAGGCCTCCCGGACCCTTTATCAGGATCTGCCGCCCTACAGCGGGGTCGGGGCCGTGACTCAGAAGCTGGATAAACCCCCTGGGGCTCTAAGGCCGGCTCAGGGCCTGCCGGAAAGTCGGGGGACCGACGGTCGAGGGGTCATCCATGGTTTTTTGGAAACTTCCAACACGGACGTGGCCTTGGAGATGATCGGCCTCATCCTCACTAGCCGGGCTTACCAGGCTAACACCAAGCCCATTCAGGCTACGGATGAGATGTTGGGAACCATTATTAATATTAAGGTCTGAGTCTCAGGCTTAGGCCCAGAGCCTATTTGGCCAAAATTTTTCCAGCCTCAAGGGGCCAGGCGCCCAGTTTCGCTCGCTTTTAAACCTCAAGCAAATCTTGGAAAAACTTCCACAATTTATGGATCAAACCTCAACCAGGCTCTTAAATCCAGGCGTTTGACTCTCTGGCGAGGGTCAGGTTGACGTTTTGCCGCCCGGGCGCGCCTGGGCCGCCGGCCAGCCTTGGGCGGAGCTCGCGGTTGAGTCAGTTTAAAACCGGCCCCATTTCGCGCCTGTTCCGGCTTGTCCGCGCCTGAGTCTCAAGAGGTCAGAACTGGAGAAGCGTTCTGCCGTTGGTCGTTAGCCAGGTTATTCAACGTCGTCTCTGAACCGCGAGATCCAGAGCCTGACCCTGGTAACCATGGGGCTATTTCCAACCCCACCCCTTTAGCGAGGGCGAACGGTTACAGCGGGATGAACAGTTTCTGGGGAGTTAACTTTATCAAGGCTGATTTTGGTCAAGGCGAAACCGCCTGGCTCAACCCCGGTCGTTGTTGAAAAAGCCCAGTTTGACCCTTAAGGCGTCAAAGTACTGACGATGGGGATTGGCGATCAGGCGCAGGGTGGCCTGGGAGCGGCTGACCTTGACCAGGTCTCCAGCTCGCAAGGGCAGATAAACCTGGCCATCGCCAGTCAGGTGGGTGTCTGTGGCGTTCTGGTCAATGGAGACGACCAACTCCAGATCCAGGGGTAGAATCAGGGAGCGGCTGGAGAGGGTGAAAGGGCAGATGGGCGTGACAATGACCACGGGGAGGCTGGGGTGCACCACCGGGCCGCCAGCCGAGAGATTGTAAGCGGTCGAGCCAGTGGGGGTGGCCAGAATGAGGCCATCAGCCCGGAAATCCCAAAAAGCCGCTCCGGCCATGCTCAGGCGCAGATTCATTATCCGGGAGAGGGCTCCTTTGTTAATGACCGCGTCATTGATGATCGTGAAAAAGGCCTGGCGAGCGTTATCTCGGATAACCGAGATGTCCAGGGCCTGCCGAACCTCCATCTCGGCCTGGCCGGCCAGGGCTGTCTCCAGTAGCTCGTTGAGCCAAATGGGCTCCACCACCGCCAGAAAGCCCAGGTTACCCAGGTTGACCCCAAGGATAGGCGTGCCATCCAGGCCCCAGGCCCGCGAGGAATATAACAGGGTGCCATCCCCACCTAGGGAGATGACCATCTGGGGCTGGAAATCTTCGGGCGGTTTGGGCCGAACTCCGTTAAAGTCGGAAATTTCCTGAAAAAAACGGTAGGAGCCTTGGTATTTGGCTTCAATCTTGTTAGCCAAGTCCGCGGCCATGGAATCATTTTTATGAACAATGACCAAATCAGGCAATTTTAACTCCAGACGGAGACTCGGGGACAGGGAAGCCTCATCCGTCAGAAAAGAAGACAAACATCAAGGCCTGAGATGGAAGCATAGTAGCATAACCGGCCTTTTCAGACAAATGTCATCGCGGTGGCAAATGCCACCTTGAAAACCAGCTCCTTATTTTAACCAAGGGGCCCTGGTTTGTCCCTGAAAAAAATAGTCCCTGGAAAAAAGTTTGTCCCTGGAAAAAAGCCAATCTCTGGAAAAAAAATTTGTTCCTGGAAAAAAGCTAGTCCCTGGTCAAAGTTGGTCGCCCGGCCCTGGCATTTCCTCAGGCTCCAGGGAAGAGGGTTGGGGCGGGCTCGGCGGCCTCTGGGGGAAGCTCTAGGAGCTCCGGTCGCCCCTCCCAGGGGGCCCCGGGGGAGGGTAGCCGGCTAGAGGAGCTAAAACTTCGCTTAGGAGGCCAAGCTCAGGATACAAATGTTTTTAAAATATAACAATATATATATTTATATTGTTGCCACGGGGTCAACAAGAATTGTATAATAAGACAGCTCTCGCCGAAAATTCTTTTTATTTTCGGGTTCTCGCGACCCTGGTCGCGGCCAGAGGGAGGTTGACTGGTTTCCGAGTCCAGGCTTAACCTCATCGGGCTTTTCCCCTGGTCAGCGTGGGTCTCCCCGGGTGGGGCTGGCGGACGCCCTGAGTCAAGGCTCCCGCGGCCGCCTAGCGCGGCGACTGGCGAGTTAAGCCGGACTAGCGGACCCCAGAGAGCCGCGTCGAGCTTTTCCGGGCCGTCAGGCCCAAGTCAGGGGCGACAGCCTTGAGTCGGGGCTCACCCGGCGGGCCGGGGTTCATTATTTTAGATCGTTATTTATCTTTTATCGGCGGCTCAAGGCTGGCGCAACGGTCGCTGGCGGCGAGCCCAGGCTCAAAGACCTGACTCTGAGACAAAATGAACCTAATAGATATCGCCCATTGGCGATAAGGATAAATTTTTATGCAACTAACGGCGGGTGTTTATTTTTACGCCAGTCCCGGAGGTTTGGACTTTTCCGGGGAGATCTGCTCAAACACCATTATCCTGCGGGGCCAAAAGTTGGTTGTCATTGATCCTGGTCGTCTGGATCGTTTGCCCGGGCTGTTAGAGAAAATGGTCGATGACGGGCTCAACCCAGATGATATTGACAGCGTTATCCTGACCCACTCTCATCCCGATCACCTGGAGGCGGCCCCAGAGCTGGCGGCCCGCTTCGGGGCCCGCCTTTGCCTATCGAGCCTGGAGCGGAAGTTTCTCCAGGAGTCCTCGGAGATTTTTTACGCCAAGTACCAATATCCTGGACCGGAGGTCAAGTTTGAGGTTTGCGAGCCCGGGGTCGCCAGTTTCCCGGGCCTGAGTTTTAACATTATTTCCACGCCTGGGCACACCCCCGGGGGGTTGTCCATCTTCTGGCCGGAAAAAAAGCTCCTTGTGACTGGGGATCTTTTTTTTCCGGGAACCATCGGGGCCATCAACCTTTTTGGCGGCAATCCCGGGGAATTGTATAAAAGCGTGGCCCGTTTGCGGGACGTGGGGGGGGTGGAAATGGTTTTGTGCGGTCATGGCCCGGCCCTCGTTGACCGGGATATGGTCATTCAGAACTACCGGGCTCTGCTCGCGGAGATCGCCACCAAAAAGGCGGCGGGCGTTCTTTAAGGGCCTGTTTCAGGTTCAAGCTCGCCAGCTCTTCCGACCGCCCGGGCCGGACGAAAAATCATGGAGCCGAATACCTCCTCATTTGGGTGAGTGGCATTCGGCTCTAAAAGTTTGCGCGGTAAGCTCTGGGTAAGGGCCGACCTCAAAGCTGGTTAGGCGACGCGAGAGGAGATTAGGCGAAGTTCTCCTTGACGGACTTGGAGGGCTTGAATGTCAAGGCGTTGTGGGCCTTGACCTTGACCTGTTCGCCGGTCTGGGGGTTGCGGCAGGTTCTTTTGGCCCGCTTAACCAGGTGAAAAACGCCAAGGCCGGCCAAAGCGAAACGCTTTTCCTTCTTGACAGTCTTAAGGACCGTGGCAACGAGCCCGTCAATGACGGACTTGGTGGCGGCCTGGCTAATGCCGGCTTCCTCGGCCAGCTTGGCGATGAGTTCGGTCTTCTTCATGCAGACATCCTCCTTAAGGAAGAAAATGACGTCCCCTCTCCAGGGCGTCAAGGTCAATAGCCCGCCAGGGGCTGGGATTAGGGAAAGCCTGGGCTCCTTGACAGGTTGCCCCAAAACCAGTTGGGACTGGGTAGTTTTAAACTGGCCTTGTGGCTTTTTGGGGGCTCCCTTAAGAGCCTCCGCCTCGCTAAAAGCGAGGCTCCGCGCTAGTTGACGAAAAATGGGGCTGGCTAAGATATTAAAAGCGCTTATGGCTTGAGAGCCAGGCGATGAGCCTGAAATTTCATCCAGAAGACTTGGAATGTAGAGAGCCAATAACCCCGGAAACTTAAGAACCTTTTATCTTTCTTTTATCTTATCTATAGTAGTCAACATTTTTATGTCTGTCAATACTTTTTGAAGGCAAAAGGCAAATTATTTTTGGTTTTATGGGCCTGGAAAGAAAAAATTTTGCCTTTGTCCGCGAGAGACTCTCTTTTTCGCTCAGGGAACGCCCGAAATGAGGATCGGCTGGCGGGGAGAGGCCTGGCTCCCACTCAAAATAACAATCTGGTCTGGGAGGAAGGCGGCTGATTTACTCCGCTATGAAGAAGAGAAAAAGTTTTTCAGGCCAATCAGGGGGCCTCAATTGCATGTCCAAAGAGGGTCTGGCTGGCTGACCTTCGGGTCGGAGGGTCGGCTAACCAGACCTCTGAAAAGGCCCGTCTGGCCAGGTTTTTAAGAGCAATGGCCAGAATGGCCAGAAAGGTTGGCCTCAGCGGGGGCCTGGTCCGGGCCTGATTTTTTTTTCATTTGGCCAGCCCGCGCTGGCGGCGGTCAGGCTGAAGACCGCCGCTTAATCACGCTGTCTCTGGCTCCGGGATCCAATCCTCTGGTTGATCCGAGGGGATTGAGGTTGGCTCGCCTTTTCCCTGGTCAGCCTGTTTCTCAGTTTTTCGGTTGCCTGGATGAGGGCTGGTTGGTTGGTTGAGGGTTGGCGGGCAAGGGGTCCGCCTATCGCGGGCGCCGAAAGGCCGCCGCCTGAAACCAAGGGTAGTCCAGGCGCCCATTCGGGGTGAGGTTGGGTCGGCGCCCGGGTTTTTTTCCGAGAAAAGGTCCAGAAAAAGGGGGCTGGTAGGGCTCTTTAGCCGCTCTTTTGGCTTTTATTGGCGGGCTATTTTCCACCCAAAGCGGCTCTGGGGCGGCTGTTTTCGATTCCGTCAGAGGGGGAGAGGTCAAGTTTAACCAGATTCTGCGGCCAAAGGAACAAAAACTTGACTGAATAGGTTTATATGGCTAAAATAACCTGATGTATCTAATGGGCAACTGAAAGGAGCCTAAAAATAATGAGTCAGGAAACATTCTTCTTTACCTCTGAGTCAGTCACCGAGGGGCACCCCGACAAGGTGGCGGACCAGATTTCTGACGCTATCCTGGACGCCATTCTCTACAACGATCCCCAGGGTCGGGTCGCTTGCGAGACTTTGGTCACCACTGGCCTGGCCCTGATAGCCGGGGAAATTACCACGAACTGCTGGGTGGATCTGACGGAAGTGGTCAGGGCCACCATTAAAAAGATAGGCTACAATGACTCAGCGATGGGTTTTGACTGGAAGACCTGCGCGGTTATTAACACTTTAGGCAAACAGTCCCCGGATATCGCCATGGGGGTTGACGCGGGGCAGGATAAGGAGCAGGGAGCCGGCGATCAAGGCATGATGTTTGGCTACGCCACCCTGGAGACGTCCGCCTTCATGCCTCTGCCTATCTACCTGGCTCATCGCTTGACCGCGAGATTAGCCCTGGTGCGGCACAATGGGGTGTTGAACTTTTTAAGGCCAGATGGCAAATCCCAGGTGACCGTCGAGTACGTCAATGGCCGGCCTAAGCGGGTGGACGCGGTGGTGGTCGCCGCTCAACACTCCCCTGAGGTTTCCACGGACACTTTGAGACAATCCATAATCGAGGAAGTCGTCAAGAAAGTTATTCCGGCCAGCCTTCTGGACGCGGACACGAAACTCTTTATCAATTCCACTGGTCGGTTTGTCATAGGCGGGCCAGTGGGCGACTGCGGCCTGACTGGCCGGAAAATTGTTGTTGACTCTTACGGCGGCTGGGGTCGCCATGGGGGCGGTTGCTTCTCCGGCAAGGACCCCTCCAAAGTTGATCGCAGCGCCTGCTATATGGCTCGCTACGCGGCTAAAAACGTGGTGGCGGCGGGACTGGCCGATCGTTGCGAGGTGCAGTTGGCTTACTCCATCGGTCTGGCTGAGCCGGTGTCTCTGATGGTTTCCACCTTGGGCTCCGGGCGCGTCCCTGAGGACAAGATCTCCCAGGCCTTGCGGCAGACAATGTCCTTTAAGCCGGCTAACATGATCGAGACTCTCAAGCTCAAAAGGCCTATCTATGAGAAGACCGCCAGCTATGGCCATTTTGGGCGCTCGGAGAAAGAGTTCACCTGGGAGGCCACGGACCTGGCTGATCGTTTAAGGGAAGCGGCTGGCATGAAAGGCTTGCCCCCAGTCGTTGATTTTACAATCAAATGAAGGTTGAGGCTTGATTGAGGAAAAGGCCGGCTTACGCCGGCCTTATTATTTTCCAAAGCTTGGCCGGGGTCAGGGCCAGAGCCGGCCCGCTCGGGTCAGAGCTCTGGCCCGAGGCCAGCCCAAGCGACGGAATCATAAGGAAGAAGGCGGAGGGCCTGGGCCAGGCTCTTTGGGGAGCCTGGGGCCCGGTTTGCGAGTTCATGTCCCCGAGTCCAGGTCCCGCGGGAGGACGAGGCTGGCCTTAATTGAAAGGACATTTCCGGGGCCCCGGGGCCTGATGGTAACATTATTATATATAGGAGTTTGGCGCGAGCGACTACAGGTCCGGCTCGCGTCAACCCCTTTTGAGTTTACGGCCCCAAAGCCCCAGGCCCAGGGCGGCCTGGGGCGGATTGGCGGATTAGTTGATCAGACGTTGGGTTTGGGCCGGTTTATCAGCGGGCGGATTTTCCTCGTTGGGAGGCGAGGCCAGCCGGGAGCTGGCCTCATTCTCCAGTAAGGCCAAAAGGCTGAGATTGTCAATCTCATTAGAATTGGCGTAACTCATGGAGTCAAACACGGCGGAGAAATCAGAGTGGACCAGAGTGGTTAAACTCTCCAGGCGTTTCATTTCCCCGTCAGTCAAAGGCTGGCCAGACAGAGGCTCCAAAAAGGCCGCGAATAGTTCCAACCGGCCCGAGTGGCTGAGGGGCCCAAACTCAACCCGGCGCCCCAGACGTCTTTTGGCGGCGGGGTCAAGATCGGCTATCCTGTTGGTGGTTCCGATAAAAAGCCCGGTGAAATGATCCAGGCAAGTTAAAAACTCATTGACCAGAGACAACTCGAATGACCGAACGGCCCGATCGCGGTTGTAAATAAACGACTCCACCTCGTCAATGATGACCAGGCCCAGGGCTAGCTCATACTTTTTAAAAAGTCTGGCCAGATTAATTTCGCTTTCGCCCACGTACGGGGAAATGATGTCCGAGACCCGGGCTCGGGTGATGTCCAGCTCCAGCTCTTGAGCCAGATAGTTGGCCAACTCCGACTTGCCTGTGCCAGGGGCGCCGTGAAACAACAGTCGCAGGCCACGGCGCTCCTCAACCGGCAGTTGCTGATTGCGGTCGCGCCAGTTTTTCAGAGAGGGCAGAATTTCGGCCAGGGGCGGATTGGTGACCAGGGTCTCCAACCGGTATTGGGGCGGAACCTTGAGGGGCCGGGTCTGGCGGCCAGAGAGATCCAGGTGGGCCCTTAATTGTTTTTTGAGCCACAGGTCCGCTTCGCTCGCCGACTCGGGCCGGGCTTCCTTGGTCTTCTCCAGGGCCTGGGAAATAACGCCGGGGCTGACCTCAAAGTCTTTGGCCAGAAGGCGGGTGGCGTCCTCCGTAATCAGGCTCTCGCCCAATTCGCCCATTTTTCTCCGCCAGATCCGTAAGCGCGAGTTCGACCCCAGCTTGGAAAATTTCAAGCTGAAGGCGAAGCGCCGGATGACTGAGCTGTTGATGAGCGAGGCGTCATTGACGATCCAAAGGCAGGTCGGGCCAGTCTTCTCAAGGAAGTAGTCCAGCCAGCTTTTGTCTGGCGGCGAATCCAGGTTGAGCATTTTGAAGAAAAAATTGTTTGATTTTGACTCCAAAAGCTTATCGGCCTCATCAATGATGAGAAGCCGACCGTTCCCCTCCTTTAAATAACTGTGAGCCACGTATAGATTGTTGCGGTGGCTTTTAGGGTTGTTCCCGGCTTTGACCTCCATGGCTTTGGCCCCGATATCTTGGGCCAGAAATCTGGCCAATTGGGTCTTGCCCACGCCTGGAGGGCCATAAAATAGGACATGGGTCGGGGTTTTGGAAGGCCCCTGGAGAAGCCTTTTCAGCAATTCCATGGTTTGGCGATCCAGGAAGAAATCACCTTCCCCCAGAATCGAGGCCGGAGCCGGAGCGAAAGAGTAGAGGCTCTCCGGGGAGTCGGGCAACTCCAAAAGGCGGTAGACGCAGTCATCCAGCTCCGGGCAGCGGTTGAGACTTTCCGTGATGATATCCAACTTGACGAGCCGACCAGACAGGGACGAGTTGACCTCTGACCGAGACGCGCCCAACAAGGCGGAGAGAATAGGCCTGTTGACCAGGGTGAAAGACTTCAGCTCACTGTCAATGTAGGAATCCAGGCAACGGTAGGAATCCAGAATATACAAAAGCCTGACCAGACTCAGATCCACCTCGCCTAAATCCAGCAGATCGGCCAGTTTCGCGAATTTTGTCTCCATGGGCGAGATCAGGGCCTTTTCCTGGATCGACTCAATCCTCTTGACCAGGGCCGCCAGGAACTTGTCGATTACTCCGTCAGAGAGGCCCTTTTTTTTTCTGAGCTCTCTGACGAAGGCGTGGTCCAGGTCATCACGGTGCGAGTTTGACTCAATGATTTCCTCAATGTCCAAGAACTCGACCGACCTGAAAACATCCAGATAGTCATCAAGGCCAAGGCAGATTCTGAGCGCCTCCAGGCAGCTGGAGTCCAGGATTCTGGATAACTCCAGGGCTCGGTAGGTGTAAAGGTTAAAGTGGTAGTTGATCCACAAGTTGTCGTCGCTCAAAATGGAGTTGCTCCCGTGGCAACTGTTTCTGAAGCTGTTTTGGTGCCGAAGAAAGAATGGATTAGTCATTTTTCAACCTCTCGTTTAGAAAAAATCGCCCTGGTTTTCAAAATAAGAAAAGCTTGGCCTATCATGAGGGCGGGTCAAAGAAAGCCATTGATTTAATTCAAAGAGTCCTGGCCCAACTGAGGCTGACCAGGCTTTTGGGGTTTAAAAATCTAAAAAGTTGACCAAAGAGAGACTCTTCCAGGTTAATCGATTTGGGCCAGAAAAGGACTTTGGTCAGGGTCAATCGTCTAAAGGCGGTGAGCTCATAAAACGCCTCCACGCCAGGTTGGGTCAACTTTTGGCCAACCGCGAGAGCCCAGGGTCAGGCGGTGGTTACTTCAGAGAAACAACCTGTTTCTTTAAATTAGCGGCGGTCGTACCCGGCCGCCGAGGCGCTCCGAAACAATCGCGTAATCAGATTAACTCTCCAATTGGGAGATTACGCGAGGCTCTTGAGGCCAGACCGTGAGACGATTAGGTCTGGTCAAAGGTCTTGGCTCAGTCGGTTAAAAAATTAACTTCCAACATAGATATAATACCGCGAAAACCCTCTAAAATCTGGAGGGTTTGAGAAAACTGAAAAATTATTTTAGGTGTGATTTCAATTGGTTAGAAAAAAAGTTTAAAAATTTAAGCGATTATTCAGAAGGAAATTTTGAGGCGAGACGAATTAGCTGAATGACAAAGTTTGAACTGGATCTTATTATACGCTATAATACTATTAAATTGAGGGATAAATATGTAAATTAAAATAAATAATAATTTGGCGGCAAATTTGAAACTGAATAGAAAATGCGGGGAAAAATTTAAAGACCTTTTCTGACGCGGCATTTTACAGGTTGAGGCGGTTAAACCGTTGAAATTATTAATGTTTCAGCGTATTTTTGGATATTTTCCCGCGGGCCCCAACCTGGTTGGCGGAAAGGGAGGGATTCGAACCCTCGGTAGGGGGTTAAGCCCTACACTCGCTTAGCAGGCGAGCACCTTCGGCCTCTCGGTCACCTTTCCTTGGCCGGTCCAAATGATTTTTCTGAAATATTGGCAATGAAAAAAACGCGCGACCTCAGTCGCCTGAAAACGCGCTTTATCGCGCCCAATCCTCGAAAAAACTGGCTTTTTATACCACATGGCCAGAGTTAAATCAATGCCCCGGAATTAGAAACCGCGATTCTAAGTTTGGCCAGGGAGAAAAAAATATCGAAAAATAGACGCCACAGTTAGCCATTAACTCTTTATATTCTTTATGATTTTTTATCATTCTAGTAATAAACAGAATATTTATAGAAATTAATTAAGAGATATTATTTTAAGAATAATACCCGTCATCTATAATAATCAATTCGGTATTAATATGATAAGAAGTTAAAATATTTAAAGTATTATCAATAATATTATAAGATATATATCTGAAAAAAATAGGTAGTTTTGTGTTTTTATGGATAACATAGTAAATTAATGATTTACTTATATATTATGTTAATAAAAACATATTAAACGAAAAAATACATCAAATTGATTGTTAAATGATAAATATTGCTGTTTTCTAATTTATTGATGTATAGACTACTGGCATTAGACATTGGCAGTTAATGTAGCTCTTTAAGCGGCTTTAGCCGCTTGCCTTGGAATAACGGTCAATCATGGAAAAATTGGGTTAAATTGGCAGCGCGTCCGGTTACTCCAAAGTAATGATGGCTATGATTACGGCATTTCAAAACCTGTCAGCGCTCATTATTAAAGTTGATAATATTTTACTCCTCAATTTCGGGGTAAGTTCAGACATAGGGAGTCTAGGGTTTAAGCCTCGGATCCAATTTTACTATCTCTTGTGAGCGCTTACCCTGAGAAGGGATATTAGGGCCAGCGCTCCCGCGGGCTGTTCGCCGCTGATAAAACGACGACTGAGGCCGATCAGTCGCGACTCAGAGCTTTTCCTCAAGGGGCTTGGCCCGCCTGAGCGGCCAGCTAGGAACATTTCCTCCCATTTTTGATGTCATTGGCCCGCCAGACTCGATGGACGCTGGTGTGACTGATACCCAGGGCTTGGGCCATCAGACGGGCGCTCCAGGCTTTGCGGTGGTTGGGAGGCGGCTCGGTCAGGGTCTTCTCCACGATCAGCTGGCTCATACAATTAAATATTGTGGACGGCCGACCGCTACGGGGAGCGTCAAACTCTATGCCCGCGAGCCGATTTTCGGCAAAGCGCGAGCGCCATTTTCCGACCCTGGCGTCAGAAAAACTCAGCGTTTTCGCTATGGACTCATTATTGTGGCCCATGGCGGCCAAGACTATTATTTTGGCCCGGTCAAGATACTTTCGCGGGGTATTGGGATTTTTCAGAATCAGGTCCAGTTTGGCTTTTTCCTCTGGGGTCAAGACAATCTTGGGAGCTTGTCTCATGGCTTGACCTCGGATATTTTCGCCCCGCCCCGTTGGGGCTCATGGGCAAGAACTGGTTACCTGGCGGAAGCGGTGAGATTCGAACTCACGGATGGTTTCCCATCACTGGTTTTCAAGACCAGCGCCTTAAACCACTCGGCCACGCTTCCAAAATGGATAAAAAAATACCTCCCTGCCGTCCTGGCGGCTAGTCGCCAATCAGATTCTTAGCTTATCGGCGAAAAAAATTAAAAATACAAATGTTTTTTTCAGTCTTGAGCCCTTGGGTTGCCGAGGCCCCAAAGCCTCGCCAACCAGCGCCACCCAGAGTCATCTGGGGAGGAAATAGCCAAACAAACGGGTTTTCGTCCGTTTAGGCTATTTTAGTCAAGAGTTCTGAAAATGTAAACAGAATCTCAGGCTAGTTCAAATGACTCGATTAAACGTAACATCATCGATTGTTATATTTTCGTGCCTTATAATTATTATTCATCAAGGCTTTAAAAATTAATAACCTGAAGAAAAACTTCCGAAAGCTCGATCCGCCGGTTGTTCATAACAAAACTGAACGAATCGCAGCGAAATAATTTTCTTTATTATATTTAATTTACGCTTTCTGTCAAGAACCCGTGGCCTAGGGGCCTGGGGCAGCGATTTTTGGCCAACAAAACTCGGACGCAAACGGCTTAGCCCTGAGCCCGGGCCAGGCTCTGGGCGGTCGAGCTGGAGTTTGGTCAAGTTCTCCTGAGGCTCTGGGCTGAGGAAGCTCAGTCCTCAGCCGCCGCGCCCTCAGGCTCTCCAGGCCCGGCCAGACTTCTGGGGAGTCAGGAGCGGGCGAGCGCCGTGACAGCCAAGAACAGACCTTTGGTCAGCTGGCGGTGATAAATCTGGCTTAACCCCAGCCCAGAGGTTTCTTCAAATTATGTTGAAAAGGGGTTCTGGACTGGAACTCCCTCAGGCCAGAGCCCCGGCGTGTTTGACCAGGCGCCAGCCCGGCGGCCAGAGGCTGGTGACCGACTGACGGCGGACCTGTTGAGGGTGGAGCTCAATTCGTCAACAATGACGCCAGCGTCAAGACTCATTCATTCAGTAATTATACGCAATAACATATACAAACTATATATTTATAAAATGTATAGTAATAGTTTTCTAAAACATATTAAATTATTTTAAAAATAACCTATGGTTAATTAATTCAATGGGTAGCCGACTGGTAGGCGAGAGCCAAATTGGAAACGTTGGGCGCGGGCTAGGGTTGGCTGGCCTCAACGCGGGAGCGGGAAGAATTGGAGTGTTTTAAGTTTGACATATTATAGGGCTTTGGCTAATATGTTCCAGCGAAATATACGCTTATCCGCCGGGACCCTTAAATTTCAAGCCATTAAAAATAATAACCCCCAAGGGCCTGGGTTAGTCAAATTCCCAAGGGCCTGGTCGCGAGCCTTGACCTTTTAAACCGGCTTAAACGCCATGGGCGCTCCAGTGAAGGGTATTTTCTCCACGATAATCAAAAGGACCGCTCGCCAGGCTGGGTCAGGCCCAGGGCTTGGCGGATAGGGGACAGCCGTGCGCCTGTTGTCGGTCAACCTGGATTTCGGGGGGCGCCCGGCTCTTTTAATTGGGGCGGGGGCGGTGGGTCGTCGTAAGTTGACCGTCTTACTGGAGGCCGGAGCCCGGGTCAGGGTGGTTGAGCCCAATCCAGCTCCTTGGCTTTTGGACCTGGCCACCGAGGGGCTGATCCTTTTGGAGAGGGCTTTTTCCGAGAGGTTTCTGGACGAGCGGCCCTGGGTTTTTCTGGCGGTCAAGATGAGCCCTGAGCTGGAGAGCGTTGTTCAGCTGGTTCGGCGGCTTGGCCTGTGGTTAAGCGTCGCCAGCGATCCCGAGGTCTCCAATGTCTTCTGGCCAGCCTTGGCCGGGGAGGAGCCTTTTCGCGTGGCTGTCTCCACCGGTGGCTCTTCCCCGGCTCTGGCGGCGCGGGTGGCCAAGGAGCTTAGGCAGGCCTACCACGGGTATGGGGTCTTTTGTCGCTTATTGCGGCGCTTGCGGCCCCTGGCCTTGGGGGCTGGCTTACCTGAAACCGAACGGCGGCGGATTTTTCAGGCCCTGGCCCAGGACCTGGAGTTGCCGGCCTTGGCCGGTTCCGGGCGGGCGGATCTTTTACGGAAGCGTCTCCAGGAACTACTGGCCCCGGTCGAGTTGCCTGAAGATTTTTTGTTGTGAGGGGCCACGGCTTTTATTTCAGGATTGTTGGCCCACCAGGGAAAAAGAGGCGGGTTTAGCTGAAACCATCTTATTATAGGGCTAGTTCTGGAGTTCTTTGGGCGCTAATGGGCCCAGAGCTGACGACGGGGAGAGCTTGATTTAGACTCTGGGAAGAGCCAAATTTAAAATATAAAGTTTTTTTATAAGAAATTTATATTTATATAAAATAAACTTCTTGAATAGTTAAAAAATATTAATTATTAACTAAATAAAATTTAACAATAATAGTTATTGACTGACTGATTGGTGAGGAGGTCTATTAGCCATTGAATTAAATATTAAATATATAAATATTAAGTTAAATTATAATTATAATTTGGGAGAGCGCTGAGACCCCCTTAGATTTCAGGACTTTAAATCTGAGTGGTTACGACATTTTTATTTATGGATATTTTTATTTACGGGGCTGGTCATTGGGAAACTCCGGTCGCGGTCAGGGAAAAGCTGGCCCTGGTCGATTTGGCTGGCCCTCGGCTTTATGGGCTTTTCGCCGCCAATGTTCTGAGCGAGGCTCTGATTCTTTCGACCTGCAATCGCCTGGAAATAGTTGGGGTGGCCCCGGATTTGGCCAAAGCCAGAGAGGCTTTGGGCTCTCTCCTGGCTCAGGGGGCCGGGCTCGCGGTCGCGGAGCTGGACCAGTATTTCCATTTTTTTCAGGGGCAGGACGCGGTCCGCTATCTCTTCAGGGTAACCTCGGGCCTGGACTCCCAGGTGCTGGGGGAACCCCAGATTCTGGGCCAGGTCAAAGAGAGTTTCCGGGAGGCCTTAAAAAATCGCACGGTTGGCCCGGTGGTGGGCAAACTGTTTCACAAGAGTTTTCGGGCGGCCAAAAGAGCCCGGGCTGAGACCGAGCTGGCCCAGGGAGCGGTGTCGGTGGCCTCGGCGGCGGTGGAGACCGCTGAAACGCTCTTGGGGCCTCTGGCCGGGCGGCGGGCCCTGGTCCTGGGCGCCGGGGACATGGCCGCCCTGACGGTGGCTCACCTCGGGGGCCGGGATCTCCTGAGCCTGACCATCATTAACCGGACCCTGGCCAAGGCCAAGGCTCTGGCCGAGAAGTTCGGGGCCCAGGCCCGACCTTGGCCGGAGTTGGCCGCGGCCCTGGGGGAAAGCGACCTGGTTTTCAGCGCCGTGGGTGGGGCGGAGCCGGTTTTGACCAGGAGTTTAGTGGCTCCGGCGGCCCAGGGGCGCTCTTTATGGCTCTTTGATCTGGGCGTGCCCAGAAACATTGAGGTTCAGGCCGGGGAGCTGGCCGGCGTGTCTTTGCGGAACATTGACGAGATCGCGGACCTTGTTAAGGCCAATCAGCTCTCCCGCCAGCGGGAGGTGGCCCGGGTGGAGGCCATCATTGAGGAGGAGCTGACCAAGTTTAATCAGTGGGTCGCGGGTTTGGCGGCCCGCCCGATCATCAAGGCTTTGACCCAGTTGGCTGAGGAGGCCCGGAGCCTGGAGTTGGGCAAAACCCTGGCCCGGCGCGATTTTACCGAGGAGCAGAGCCAGGCCCTGGAGGCTATGACTCGCTCGTTGGTGCGGCGGATTCTCCATAACCCCTTGTCCTTCGCCAAGTCCTGTCATCGCCACGGTCGGGCTGATTATAACCTGGACATGGTCCGAAGGATATTTGGGCTTGATCCATAATGACTTTAAGTTTTTAGACGCTCATTTGAGGGAGTTTTTCATTTGGATTGGGTTTTAGGCGCCAATATTTTGGGCTTAAACTTTTTTATTTCACAAAATGTGCTTTATAAGCTATAATATTTTCCCGAGTGAACTCAATTGCTCCAGGGGGTTCTGGGTTCTCAGGTTCGCTCGTTTTTTCAGCGTTGGCCAATTTAGGCCTGGGGCCTTTTTGAGGCTTGGTTTTGTCGCCAAATCGGCTTGGTTAGAGGGTCGGTGTGGGTCAGACGGAGGGGTGAGCAAGTGAGCTCTTTGACTTTTACTAAGGAGAAAGTCCTGGAGACTTTCATGGACGACGAGGAGCTGTTTGTCGAAAGCGTCAACATGTTCCTGGAAAATGTCCAGACGCGCATGATAACTCTGCGAAAGGCCGTCGCCGACCGCAACGTGGAGGTGGTCATGTCTGAGGCCCACACCATTAAGGGCATGATGGGCTATTTCTCCCAGGGGCCGCCTTATGAGGCGGCCAAAAAGCTTGAGTTCATGGGGCGGGAGAAGAATCTCGACGGCGTGGACGAGGCCCTGGCCTACCTGGATGATAACCTGAGCCAGTTGCTGGTGGTCTTGAACGGCTGGTTGGCTTAAGGCTCTTGGCCGGCCCGAGGTTATTCCCCGGGCCGGTCGCTCTCGGGGGGCGGGCTCTTGGGTCTTCTTTCGGGAGTCCTCCGGCTCAGAATAAATCAGCTGTTGAGATCGGTAATGTTTAGATCTGAATATGGATATCCGGCCCAGGGATCAGGGGATTGTTTAAGAAGCGAACGCCAGATTTAGCTCGGTTTAGATCGCCAATAATTCTTTCTGGGGGCTAGAGTCAGGATTTTGGTCAAAAGGTTTTGGCCAAAGGTTTTTTGAGGAGTGATTTAATTGACTAGCGAGCAAGGTGAGGCTCCACTCACTGGGGTTGAGACTGAGGTAGCCGAGGAGACCAGCCCGGTTTTGGAGGCCCGCTTTCAGAAGTCCGCCCGTCTGGCCGAGACCAGGCCCATTTATCCCAACACTTTCCGTCCTCAGGACCAGGCCGGGGCCATCCGCGAGGAGCTCGGGGAAAAAACCGCCGAGGAGCTGGAGAGCCTCTCCGCCGTTAAGGTGGTGGCCGGGCGCTTGATGGCCAAGCGGGATTATGGCAAGTCGACTTTTTATGACCTTTTGGATCCCTCGGGGCGGATTCAGTTGTATTTGCGGCGGGAGAAGGTGAGCCCGGAGTGTTTTGAGCTGGCCAAACAACTTGACATAGGCGATCTGGTCGGAGGCTCGGGGCGGGTTTTCAAGACCAAGACCGGGGAGTTGACGATTCTTCTGGACGAGTTGGAGCTGGTTACCAAGGGGCTTTGGCCGTTGCCGGAGAAGTACCATGAGTTGAGCGTGGAGCTCAAGTATCGGCGCCGCTATCTAGATCTGATCATGAGCGAGAGCTCGCGGCGGGTTTTCCAGATTCGCTCGCGGGTCGTCTCTTTTCTGCGGAGTTTTCTGGAGAGTCGGGGCTTCATGGAGGTGGAGACCCCTATGATGCAACCAATTCCCGGGGGAGCGACGGCCAGGCCGTTTGAGACTTATCACAACGCTCTGGAGCGCAAGCTTTTTTTGCGCGTAGCCCCAGAGCTGTATTTAAAAAGGCTCCTGGTCGGGGGTTTTGGCCGGGTTTACGAACTCAATCGCAGTTTTCGCAATGAGGGGTTGTCGATCCAGCACAACCCCGAGTTCACCATGCTGGAGTTTTATCAGAGCTACGCGAGCTTTGTTGATTTGATGGATCTGACGGAAGTCATGTTCTCCGAGGCGGCCCAGGCCACCCTGGGAACCACGGAGATCTCCTATCAGGGCCAGCCGGTGTCCCTTAAAAGTCCCTGGGCCAGGCTTACTTTCGCGGAGGCTATTGAGACCATCGGCGGCTTTCCCCAGGCGGAGCAGAGAGATCGGGAGAAAGCCCTGGCTTTCCTGGTCGCGCTGGGCGGAGAAAAGTCGCCCCAGGATCCACTGGGCAAAATTCTGGCCAAGATATTTGATCTGGTCGTGGAGCCCAAGCTGACCAACCCCACCTTTATAACCATGTATCCTGTTGACATCAGTCCTCTGGCTCGGCGCAATCAGGAAAACCCGGATTTGACCGACCGCTTTGAGCTGTTCATTCTCGGTCGGGAAATGGCCAATGGCTTTTCGGAGCTCAACGATCCCCTGGATCAGCGTAAGCGATTCCAGGCCCAGGTCGAGGAGCGGGAGGCCGGCGATGAGGAGGGCATGTATTTTGACGAAGACTACATCCGGGCTCTCATGTATGGCATGCCCCCGGCGGCCGGCGAAGGAGTGGGGGTCGATCGCTTGGTCATGCTGTTGACCGATTCCCCCAGCATTCGGGACGTGATCCTCTTTCCTCACTTAAGGGCGGAAAAATAAGCTCATGGATCTTTCGCCTGAGATTCGCGCATGGCCATAGAGCGCTCCATCGCCATTCGATATCTGCGGTCCAAGCGGCGGCATAGCCTGGTGTCTCTCATCTCCGCCCTGGCTGTGGGGGGGGTGGGGCTGGGGGTGGCCGCCCTGATCGTGGTTCTGGCCGTCTTGGCCGGCTTTGAGACTAATTTAAAAAACAAGCTCTTGGGCTTGTCCCCGCACGTGTCCATTTTCCGGTCCGGCGGCCCTCTGGCGGACTGGCCCGCCGTGGTGGCCAAGATCAAGACCGTGCCTGGGGTGCGATCAGCCTTGCCGTTCATTCAGGGGCAGGTCATGGCGGCCAGCGGCGTGGGGGCCAGCGGGGTCCTCCTGATGGGCCTGGATCCCCAGTCGGTGGCCGAGGCCGGATTTTTCTCGGCCATGGATCTTTCGCCAGGAGCTCTGGCCAACCTGTCCAATCAGCCTATGACCTCCCCTTACCCGGACTTGTGGGGCCAGGTTGACCTGAGTCAGGCCGCCGTGGCCGAGGAGTCCGAGGTTGACCCTGATCTGGTCGGCTCAGAGGAAAAAGCGGTGGTGGACGCCTCAGAAACGAGCGAGCCGGCGGCGGGTGAGCCAGCGGAGGTTGAGCCCGTGGAGGTTGAGCCGGACCGGCCCTTGTTACTGGGCCGGGAGCTGGCCTTGAGTCTGGGGGTCGGCTCGCTTGCCCCGGTGCGCGTCATCTCCCCCTTTGGCCGGCTGACCCCTCTGGGCCAGCGAGCCCCCTTGACCCGGTATTTCAAGGTGGCCGGAACCTTTCAGGCCCATTATTACGACTTTGACTCGAAGCTGGCCTTCACCACCCTGGAGGAGGCCGGCTCTTTGCTGGGGCTGGCTCCAGGGGAAGTCTCCTATGTGGAGGTTAAGGTCGAGGACATCTACCAGGCTGACCGGATTCATTGGAAGATTTTAGAGCTTTTGGGCCCCGACTACTGGGGCCGGGACTGGATGCAGATGAACCTGAGCCTGTTTTCGGCCTTGAAGCTGGAGCAGACGGCCATGTTCGTCATTCTGACCCTGATCATCCTGGTGGCCGCGTTCAACATCGCCTCCACCCTCATCATGATGGTCACTGAAAAGACCCGAGACATAGCCATTTTAAAGGCCATGGGAGCCACTTCGGCCCAAGTCAGGCGGATCTTCACCATTCAGGGGCTCCTGGTGGGCTTGACTGGAACCGGGGGGGGGCTGGTGGTTGGGGTGAGCCTGTGCTGGATCCTCAGGCGTTATGAGTTTATCTCCCTGCCGCCAGAAATTTATTTGATGAGTTCGCTGCCGGTGGAGCTGCGGTGGCCCCAGGTGGTGGTCATAGCTCTGGTGTCCATGGTCATCAGTTACCTGGCCACGGTTTACCCGGCCACCCGAGCGGCCCGGTTGGATCCGGTGGAGGCCCTGCGGTATGAGTAGGGTTCCGCGGCTAAAGGCCCGAGTCGAGGCGAGCTCTTCCCGGGAGCTCTCGGCCCGGGAGAAAGCTCCCTGGCTGGAGGCGCGGGAGCTACGCAAGACTTTTCAGGCCGGGGAAGAGACTCTGACCATCTTGAATGGATTGAGCCTCAAGGTTGACCAGGGACAGTCGCTGGCCATCCTGGGGGCCTCGGGGTCAGGCAAATCCACGCTCCTGTATCTTTTGGGCGGCCTGGATAAACCCACGGGTGGTCAGGTTCTTTCCCGGGGTCGGGATATCTTCACGCTCAGCGAGCCGGCTCTGGCCCATTGGCGAGCTCGCGAGGTGGGATTCGTTTTTCAGTTCCACCATCTTCTGCCCGAGTTTGAGGCGTTGGAGAACGTGGCCATGCCCGCCAGGCTCGCCGGTCTTTCAGACGCCAAGGCCGAGGAGCTGGCCAAACCCCTGCTGGACCGGGTGGGCCTTTCCAAAAGATATCACCATCGCCCGGGGGCCCTTTCCGGGGGGGAGCAGCAGCGGGTGGCCCTGGCCCGGGCTCTGGCTCTGTCCCCGAAAGTCCTCCTGGCTGACGAGCCCACCGGCAATCTGGACGCTCAGAGCGCGGCGATGGTCAACGATCTCATCGGTCAACTGGTGGTGGAGCGCCAGATGAGCGCGGTGGTGGTCACCCACAACGCGGACCTGGCCCGCCAGATGGCCACGCGCCTGGAGCTGGTGGACGGGCGACTGCGGCCTTGGCGAGGCTGAGACTTGGCGAGAGGCCCCTGGCGGCTATGGGATCTAGGGGCGGGGATAACCCTGGTAAAATAACAATATTTTTAATACTTGGGATAACAATTTGATAACAAGAAAGATAAATAGGACTATCGAGGTTTGATGGCCGGTGGGTGGGGTTGGCCCCGATTTTGGTTGGCCTCAATTTTGGGCAGGTTGACATATAAATACTCTTGTATTAATAATAAGTATTTACCCGATAAGCTCTTTGGAAAAAGCTAAAAAAAATATAATAATAAAAACATATTTTCGTCTCCATTTTCAGGATCCGGAGAAATCACAATGCTCAAAAAACCGCTTGTCCCTTTGATTTTCTGCTGTTTAACGCTTTGGGCGGCCCAGGCCTGGGGACAGACCGGACAGAAGATCGCTGTGGCTCCTTATCAGGTTGTGGGGGTTACAGGGACGCAGTTGGAACAGCTCAGCAACATCAGCCGCAGTCTTTTGGAGTTGACTGTTTCCGCTCTCCAATCCCAAGGTTTTCAGCCCTTGGCCATGGGCGCCCAGACCTTGAGTCAAGGGGAAAGCGCCGTGGTGGCCCAGGCCAAACAGTTGGGGGCGGAGTTTCTATTTTGGCCTAGCCTGACGAGGTCAGGGACCTCCTTTACCTTGTCTGGCCAATTGCAGCCTCTGGCTCAGGGCCTCCAAGGCAGCTCCCGCATGAGCGTGTCCTCGGCGGCCGCGGAGAATCTGCCGCAGACGGCCGAGCGGTTGGTGTTGATGGTAACAGACCATCTCTTTGGCGGCGGGGCCAAGGTGGTCTCGGTCACCATCTCTGGCAGCGGCCTGGTGGAAAACGACGCTATTTTAAACTCTCTGCGCATCCGCAAGGGCGGAACCTATAACGAGGCCAAGGCGGCCTCAGATATCCGCCGGCTGCACTCCATGGGTTATTTTGAAAATGTCAGCGTTGAGGTCGATGACGTCCCGGGCGGCAAGGCGGTCCATTTCCGGGTCACGGAGCGGCCTCAGATTGGGGCCATTGTCTATCAGGGCAACGCCAAGTTTGACGCGGAGGATCTTTCGGAGATCGTGGGCCTTAAAGTTCTGGACCTGGCCACCGATGAGCGTCTGGCCACGGCGGTTTCTAATATTACCAAGTTCTACTCGGACAAGGGCTATCCCATGGCCCAGGTCACATACGAGTTGCAGCCCGGCGATGAGGGCAAGGCCAAGCTGGTCTTCAACATTGTTGAGGGCGGCAAACTTTTCATCAAGGAAATTCGCTTTGAGGGCAATGACTTTTTCTCTAACTGGACCCTCAAACGCCAGATTGAGAGTAAAACCCGCTTTTTTCTGACCTCGTGGCTGACCGGGTCGGGTAAGCTCGACCGGGAAAAGCTGGCCAACGACGCCCAGGTTTTGACGCAGTATTATCACAATAACGGCTTTCTTCTGGCCCGGGTCGGGGAGCCGAGCGTGGAGAGCCAGGAAGGGACGGACGGGTTTGTGGTCACCTTTCCCATCAACGAGGGTCAGCGTTTTCAGGTCGGCGAGATTACCCTGACCGGAGACCTTCTGGAGAATGATGATCCCAAGGAGATTTTAAAGCTCGTTAAGGTCCGCGACGAGAAGTGGTTCAATCGGGAAATGCTCCAGGAGGACGTCAATCGAGTCAAGAACTACTACGCCGACAAGGGTTACGCCCGCAACGAGGTTGAGGCTGTTTTCGGGGAGCCGGACGAAAAAAACGTCCTGCCGGTGGCCTTGCAGGTTATGCCGAGGAATCTGGTTTACTATGACCGCATCACCATAGTCGGCAACGACAAGACCCGCGACAAGGTCATCCGGCGCCACCTGGAGTTTTCCGAGGGGGATCTGACCTCTAACACCAAACTTAAAGACAGCCAGGCCAATCTCATGCGCAGCTCCTTTTTCGAGGACATCAACCTGGTCCCCAGCCCCTCGGACAAGGAAGACATGATGAACCTGCGGGTCGAGGTCAAGGAAAGGCCCACCGGCTCCTTCCAGATAGGGGCGGGTTATAGTAACTACAATTCCATCTTTGGCACGGTGCGTCTCACCCAGGACAACCTTTTCGGCTATGGTCGCCGGATCGGCATTGAGGCCAACATCGGCAGCGAAAGCAACTACTTTAACTTTTCCTTCACCGATCCCTGGGTGGGGGACATCCCCTTGATGATGGGCCTGGATCTTTTTAAGTACTACAACAACTACGACTACTATCGCAAAGACTCCCGAGGCGTGGCTGTCCGGGCCGGTTACCCGGTCTTTGAGCGTTTTTACCTTACCGGCACCTACTCCTGGGAGCAGGTGGAAATCAGCGACGTCGGCCAGGGCTCCTCAGCTTACCTGACATCCATGATGGGCCACTCGGTCAACAGCACCTTCACCTTGGCCCTCCGGCGGGACACGCGCAACCACTTCTTCCAGCCCACCGCCGGCTCCACAGCCCGAGTCGGCTATACCATCGGCCTGGGGCTCCTGGGCGGAGACACCGGCTTTAACCGTTATGAGGCCGAGTACGCCCACTGGGTCCCGGTGCCCCTGATCAATGGCATGGCCCTGATGGGCCATATTGAGGCCGGCTACGCCAAGGAGTCCAAGAAAGACGGCCTGCCTGTCTATGAGAAGTACATGCTCGGCGGCATTAACTCCATCCGCGGTTACGACTGGTACGACATCTCCCCCAAGGACCCGGAAACTGGCGAGAATATCGGGGGTGAGAAGATGATGGTCATGAATTTTGAGTTGACCCTACCGCTGATCAAGGACTCGGGCCTTTTCGGGGTCGTCTTCTATGACATGGGCAATGTCTGGACCAAGGATCAGAACTACAGTTTTTCCAACCTTAAACGCAGCTACGGCGGCGGCTTAAGATACCTCTCGCCCATGGGGCCGCTCCGTATTGAGTATGGCAAGGCTCTGGACCCTGACCCCGGCGATCCGGCTGGTCGTTGGGAGTTTACGATGGGAGCCATGTTTTAAAGCTTAAATTTGGGTTCGCTTTCAGGCCCTGGTCCCCGCGGGCCAGGGCCTGTTTTTTTTGAGGTGTTTTTTCCATGAGACCAAAATACGCTTTCCAGGGCTGGTTTGGCTTACTCACGCTCATATTGGCCTTGACCCTGGCTCCCCGGCCCGGGGAGATTCTGGCCCAGAGTGGTCAGGGGCTGGAGTACCAGAACCCCAGCGTCATTATTCCAGTGGATCTGTCAGGAACCATGAATCTTTTCAATATCGTGGTAACTGACTTTCTGGCTCCCAAGGGGCCGGAGCGGGCTGGGGGCGAGGCGCCCAACCTGAATCGGCGTCTCACCGCCAATCTGGATCTAACCGGTCTATTCCGTCTGGTGGATCCCCGGGCCTCCCTGGAGAGCGATCCTCAGGCGGGTCTGACCAATGGCCCAGACCTGGATTACGCGCCCTGGGTCAAGTTGGGGGCCAACTTTATCATCAAGGGAACCGCCGAGACCAGCGGCTCGCGCTTGACTTTGGAGTTGCGGCTTTTTAACGTGTCCAGCGGTCGGCAGATGCTGGCCAAGCGGCTCTCGGGGTCCATCAAAGACGGGCGGGCCATGATTAACCGCTTCACCAATGAGGTTCTTCTGGCCATCACTGGGGTGCCCGGGGTCTTTGGGACCAAGATCATTTACGTCTCCGGCTCGCGGGCCGACCGGTCTGTCATGATGACCGAGCTGGGCTCGGACGAGGCCACCACCGTGGCCGGCTCTCGCGGTGGCCCCTCCACCATGCCAGCCTTGGGCCCGGGCGACAAGACGGCTTGGGTCCATCGGAACGGCAAGAAATGGGAACTCCTGGTCAATGGCCGGGTCGTGTACCACGGGGAGCCGGTCATCGCTCCGGCCTTCACCCCGGGCGGGGCGGTGGCGGCCGGTCTCTCAGGCCGGACCAGCACCAACATCGCCATGTTTGAGGGCAAGACGCCCCGAGTGATCACCAGTGGGGGAGGTATTGAGATTTCGCCGACCTTCTCCCCGGATGGCCGGATGGCTTATGTCTCGGACCAGGCCGGGACCCCCAGTATTTACGTGGCCGCCGCCCCAGGGAGCCCTGGAGCCCGGCTCTCGCCTGGCGGGAAGAGCACGGATCCGGCCTGGTCCCCCAAGGGCGACAAAATCGCCTTTGTCATTGGCGAGCGGGACATCGCGGTCATCAATCCCGATGGCTCTGGTTATCACCAGCTGACTGGGGGTCAGGGTCGTAACCTGCATCCCAGTTTTTCCCCAGATGGCCGCTTGATTGTCTTCTCCAGCTCCCGGGGTGGCCAGGAGCGGCTGTACGTTATGACCGCCAATGGCGATAACCAGCGGGCTCTGAGCCCGACTCTGCCGGGCAACCAGTCCTTGCCCGCCTGGAGTCCGGTTCTGCCGGATTTGAGCAAATGAGCTGACCAGAAATTTTGGTTGGCTTTCTTCAGCCGCCTCCCAGAGAGGCGGCTTTTTTGTCAGCGGCGTTTGTTGCCAACTTGGTGGTTATTTTAGAGGGACGGCCTGAAACTCCTGGTAAAGAGGCTGACTGTTTTTCAGTCGCCAGATTGTTGAGCCGCTTGGCCGGTGAGCGTAGAAGGGCGGGGCCAAGGGCCAACCTGACCCTATCTGGGACCTTGACCTGGGCGGGCTTGGTTGACCTCTGGCCTGGTTGGGCCTGAGCCCCTGAGGGTCAAGAGATTATTTTGGTTAATAAAGCGGATTCCCGCGAAAAGAAAATAAGCTAAGGAAAAAAGTTTAACTTCGGATAAATATCCTGATTACAATCTTAATGACCGAGGAAAAAGTTGTCGTTTTCCCCTCCGGCTGGGCTTAATCCCTCCTTTCAGATTTCAAGTTGAAATCAGGCCGCCATAGGAAGGCTATTCCCTTTGGCGGCGTTTTATCGCTTCCCAGTTAAAAATCTGACCAGGAGCCCGGTTAGCGCGCTGGACAAAATTTCTAACAGTTAATTTTGGCTATTATTTTACTCTAAATTGATAATTTTGTATAAAATAATATCAAATAGAATTTTTAATTTAAATATCAGCCAACTCTCAGACCTACTCCTGGGTGGGTATGAGAGTTACTGGTGACATAATAACCTGCCGCTACCCTCCATCGACAGAATATGAAGAAATACCGGAGCCTGCTGGGTGAGCCTTTTTATCGTCCTGGTAAATTTTTTCCAGCTCAGCCAGAATCATGAAAATTTCTTTGGTCCGGGACCTGGCCTCTGTCTCCCAGCTGAGAGAAGTTAGGCGGTCGGCCGGCCCTCCAGAGAGAGCCAGGCCTGAAGGTCCGGTATTTTTCAAGCTTGAGTCGGATTTTGTTCGGCAATTAATCAGGAACCAACATTTTATGGTTCAATTGGGTTTGAAACTTTTCGGGGTAAGTCAAAAAATACGGAAAAATACGTTAAATAGTTTAATAATTTGTTATATTTGGCCAGACCATTGAGGCGGATTTTTTTATTGGCGGGGATTTTTGGTTCCGAAAAATAAGGCGACTGACCGGGCAGAGAGAAAAGAGCGTTAGTTCTGGAAAATCTATTCGCCGGGCCGAAGGGGTCCAACTTCAGGGGTCATTGGGCGGGGGAGATGGAAGGCAATTGTCGATCTGGCCGTAATTGCGCCGGAATTTCTGAAGTTCTTGACGGGCCCGCTCCAGTTCCTGTCTTAAGGCCCGATTCTCCAAGAGAACCTCCAAAAGGGTGTCCTTGTCGTTCGACCGGTGATCAACCTCGCTGGAGCTAAGGGGAGTCAACTGACTTTCTTCGGGTGGTTGGGGAACCAACTCCAAAAAAATCTTGAAATCCTCGTAACCTAAGGCTTTGACCAGAGCCTGTTGGGTTTCTAAGCTCCCAAATGTCCGGCCATTCAAGATGTCATTGATCATGCTTTTGCTGACCCCGGATTTTTTGGCAACCTTAGTTTGGCCCCCAAAGCCAAGTTTTTGGATTTCCGATTTGAACGCCAGCGCGAAAGCCCGATCTTTATATCGATTTTTCATGAATATTTTTTTAGCTCGAAAAAACTAATAGATCAAGAACTTTATTTTCGTAATATACGATAAAAATCAGAATTTATTTATAATAATACGGCTTTTTCAGACAAAATATGATATTATCTGGAAATTCAGAAAATTAAGACCAGAAGCTATTCCAAAGATTAATAGAAATATGGGAACTGCGCTTTTTGAAACAGTCTAATGATACTTATTTTTTCAATAAATTCAATAGGCTAGCCCAAAAAAGTGGTATTTTTTTTTGGCTTAAATCAGTAGAGGCTTTTGAAAAAAAACCCGGGGGATGGCATTTGAGGGGCTAATCCGCAAGTGGGCTTTTTTTAACGGTTTTTTGTCAACAGTCTGGGGCGAGTTTAAAAATGAGGCTCTCAGATCTGGCTTCTGGCGTCTGGGCGGGGCATTTAAGAACCGGTGTCAGACTTCCGGTCACCTATTTGGCGCCGACCTTTAGTTATAAATATTAAAAAAACGTATCAAAAATTATTATAATATTGATAATTATAATAATTTTTTATATTTTCATTAAACATTAAAATATATATAGTTTACATAATAATTAGATAAAAAAATAAAAAAATTTACTCTTAGGCGGGCGGCTGGTAATAGGGCCAAAGCGGGGGGAAATAACGAAAATAATTAGAAAAACATTATTGTTAATAATTTATTAAAGTAAAAATATAATATTTGAATAAAAAGTAATTATAATGTAATAAAATAACGTTCCGTAAAATATAAATTTTGCTGAACGTCAAGACTTTTTGAGTCTTCTTTGGCGGGGTTTTACCCGGCTCGTTTTAGGCTCCAGTGGTTTGCTCCTGACCGAGAGACCGCACAAATCCCCGATGGCTCTCAGTTCCGCCTCGTAGGCCTCTTTGAGGTGGTTCGGATGGATGATGGCCACGTCAGAGCCGAAACTTAAAAGCCAGGACAGAGTTTCCCGAAGGTCGCCACAAGGCATTTTTAATTTATACCAGCCTTGAAATTTGGTGTTGCGCGACGATCTGATTAGGGTCGGTTTGTTGTTCTCAGGCGAAGGTTTCTCATTTTTGATTTTGGGCCAGGTCCTTTCTTCCAGATAGCCCCGAAGATGAGGCGCGAAGTTCGCCTCAAGGATAAACTCATCAGTCACTATCATGCCAAAACAATCCCGGCCTTGATGGGGCGAACTCAGATTTTGTTGGGGAAAATCATCATTTAAGACCGTAACAGTCTTGACCCGGTGGAGAGCCAGGGTGCGTTCCTCGACAGGCTGAAGTTTGTTCCTTTGGATTTTCCTGAGCCTCCAGCCGTCAATGTAAATCCGGCCCTGGAAATGAGTGAAATGTAAGGGCGCGAAGAATTTGGTCTCGCTTTTTAGGTCATCCCCGCGGGAATAGTCTACTTCGCAGACCTTCTTATCTTTAATGGCCTTGGAAAAGGATTCGAACCTCTCCTTAAACTCGCTATAGTCGACCTGCCCTTTAAAAATGGTCTCAATCCTGGGTGAATTAGAGTAGTCTCCACCATTAATCGCGGCTAAAAGCCACTCAAGAATGATTTGGGTGTCTGAGCCCAGGTTCAATTTGGCCAGGGAGGCGATTAAATGTTCCTTGGCAGGCTCGTTTTTGGCAAGGATATTGTCCAGGTTGCGCAAGGCCTGGTCCCTGGGTAGATCTTTTTGGAAAACAAGGCGATAGTTTTTGGCGTTGCCGAAATCGTCATGTTCAACCTTAAGTGGAGCGATGAGCCCTGGTAGCCCATTCTGAATGGTTTGGAAGCAGTCGATAATAGTTTTTTTGTCCCCAAATTCTCCATCATCTTTGAGGCTAAGATAGTTAACCCCCTGACTGGGAGGGTTGTTAAAGAGCCGGCTCAGGATCCTGAGAATCCTTTCCGCTTTTGTTCCTTCCGCCGCTTCAGCCATAATTATTTTCCTCTAAGGCCCAGACATCTTAACCAGAATTTTTTCCTCAAAGCCAGGAAGCTGAATTAAATATTGAGCCATATGATCTGGTCAAGGCTCGAAACTCGCGCGCAGGCGAGAAAAAGTAGAGTTAATCAGATGTTTCCAAAAAATGGAAAATAAAAAAGAATTTAATATCACTATAACCCATTGTCCAAGTGTCTTCAACCCCAGAGGACGCTTTATGGCGGGTTTGACTGAAAAATTTCTGGCAATTCTTTTAGGCGGGAGTTTTTGAAAAAAAAGGAACTTAATTTCAAAATTGAGCCCGAGGTTGGATCTTTATCCAAGAAGATGGTCGCTAGGCTGACCTCTTTTTTTTTGGTTAAGGGATAATTTAATATGTATAACATGACTATAAGATACTTAACAATTTTATTAAAATAAATATTCTTATAATATCTATCATGTTATGATTTAATATTTAATTCATAATATATATAATAATATACTTATAAAATAAAATACCATTTAAAATATTTATTTGTTACTAAAGGAATCCATGGCCGAATTATTTTTTATTTAATGTTATATAAATTATATAAAATAAAATTTTATTATTGATAATAATATATTATATTAAAATTAATAAGTTAATGAAAATAAATAATAACCATTTAGCAATAATAATTATTATAAATCAATTGGAAAGCTAAGATTAAAGAAAAGCGGTTTTTTTGATTGAGTGAATTGACCTCCAGCGGGCTAGTTAAAAAAAGACCATTTACCTCAGAAAGCCTTGAAACTTATGACTAAAATCAAAATTTTAGATCCTAAAAAAAAAGTCTATTTTTGTAAACTCCTTATCTGGTAAGGCTTTTTAAGAATTAATAATCGCTGATAAAAAAATTCAGATCAATGTTGAGCCAGTCAAGAAAATAGGAAAATATCTAATTATTTCATGATGTTACTATAAAAGTAAAAAATTTTTTAGCCTTGACCATTTGGCCTGGTTTCCTCCCAAGCGCGCGATAAAATTTAGTCGTTTTGAAGGAACGAAGTCGTTAAGGGCCTTAATTATCAACGTGAGACGTCAGACCAAAATGATGTCGAACTATAATGGTAAAAGGAGAGATCGTGCCTCCGTTAGTAGATCATTTTAATTCTCCCGACAGACCCAAAAAGTCTTTTTTCGGCAACATTTACCGGGACAAAGAGGAAATTCCTTTGGGCATGACCACTCCTCCCATCTTGTTTGAGGACATTTCTTGGCTGAGGCGTTGTACAGCCATCTATCTCAAAAGGTCTTTTGAGGCTCTTGGCTTCATAGGGTTTCATGGCCTCAGGGCGGCTTTCTATTGCCTTGACAAAGAGATTATTGATGAAATCGTCCTCGGGTTGGAGAGTGACTCCAAAAAGCGTCGCCGTGTAGGCCCAATAAATTGGTCCGAGGATGACGCCACTGTTAATTTTTACTTAGGCTTATCGAAGCGACCCATGAGCGTCAGGCTGAGGTTTGGCCAAGAGTTTCTGTCGGTTATTGACGTTTTCGTCAAGGAGATGGCCAATTCATCTTCCTGCGCCTCAGTTGAGTCGCGCCTTAAGGTCATGGAAGAGACTATGGGATTTTCGCGGAGTGAGAGTGAGTTGTTACGATTATTGATCTGTCTGGACAACGCGGAAACGTTGAAAGATTACTTTATCCAAGTTCTTTCAGTCTTCAGTTTTAATCAGAGGCCAATTTTAGAAAAAATTCTTGAAAAAACCAAGGAAGAGATTTCTTCGGCCATGAACGGAATACTCAACGAGTTGGCTCTCATTGACTCCAGACCAATGCATGAGACCAGTCTCCATCCTTCATTCTATAATATTTTGAATTTTCCCAACGGTGATTATCTTCGAGACAGTTTCAAGTCTATGGAATCCCCTCGCCTAGGGATCAGGGATTTTTTTGTGAATGATTTGACGGTTGAGATGATCTCTGGTCTCCTCTCGACCGAATCAAATTCTCCAACCCATATTCTACTTTACGGGCCAGCTGGAGTCGGAAAAACTCAGTTCGCTAGGACCCTCGCCATGAAATCGGGCCTTTCGGCTTACGAAGTCATCCCGGATGATTCGCCATCTGGTTATCGGAGACATTTAGTCATGGCCGATAGTTTCGCCCGCAAGCGGCAAAACTGTTTACTTATCGTTGATGAGGCCGATGGTCTTTTGGGCGGGGATGGCTTTTGGGCCGACTACGAGGAAAAGGAAGGCTCCAAGAGTTTTTTAGACTATTTTATGGAAAAACCAGGCTCCCGTTGTCTCTGGATCGCCAATGAGGTGGACGGTCTGCCTGAGTCGGTTATGCGTCGTTTTGCCTTTTCTCTGGCCTTTCCTCGGATGGGGCATAAAGCGAGAAGGAAGGTCTGGTTGACCGTTCGGAAAGATCTGGCGGGCCTGGGCTCTGATCTTCTGTCGGACCAGACTTTGGAGAAATTGGCTCGGGAAGAAGATCTCTCTCCAGCCATTATCGCCCAGGCTTTCCAGAAAAGCTTGGAGGCAGGGGCGGACTCTGAAGAAAAGTTGATCGCTTATATGAGGCGGCAGTTACGGGCTCACCAGGAGCTGTCCGGGATTCCGTCGAGCTCGTTTCGGGTAGCCGCCGGATATTGCCCGGCGGCGGTGACCTCCACACCCTCGCTCGCGGAGCTTAAGCGGATTCTGGAAGCCTGGAAAAAAGGTTCCCACGATAGCCTTGATGGCCAGACGGGCCTTGGGTTTCTTTTCCACGGACCCCAAGGCGTGGGCAAGAAAGCTCTCGCGCTTAATCTGGCCGAGGAGCTGGATCTTGAGATCATTCGCGTTCGGCCATTTGACCTTATGTCCAACAAACGCGAATTTTCGGAATACGTCTTTTCCTATTTTTTGGAGAGGGCCGTGGCTCTCCGAGGCATTTTGCTTTTTGAGAAAATTGACTACTTTTGGGAGGATGAGCGCGGTCAGGGGGAAAATAATGAAAAGCTGTTTTTTGAGGTGATTTTGAACCGTCTCGATAGGTTCGCGGGAGTTTTTATCGCCACCAGTGGGCGGTCCCAAGTTACAAATATTTCATTTCCCTCTCCCTTTACTCTTGAAGTGGAGTTCGGCGGCCTCAAGGCTACCGGTCGAGAGGAGCTCTTTTCAACCATTCTGCGGCCCCTCTCCAAAAGGTCCTTGACCGCGGCGGAAAGAGAGCGGCTTTTGGCTATCCCGAGCTTGGTCCCCGCTGATTTTGTCGCCACGGCGACAAAGGCCAGATGGCGAGGACCGGAGAGCTCTGACAATTTTTCGCTTCTGGAGGCCATGTCTCTTGAGGCCTCTCATCGGCCAGGGTCAACTGGATCCAAGCCTTCGCTTTGAGCCGCTTGAGGCCAGGCTGGTTAGCCTAAAGAGACCAGAGAGACGCCGATACTTCTGGAAAAAGTCGACGCTAGACCTATTTTACCAGGCCGCGCCTTTTCTTGGCGCGACCGGCCATAACCCAAGACGCCATCCGCGTCTAAACTAACTGAGGAGAAAATACGATGAGTTGGAAAAACAACCCCAGGGAAATCCTGGAGCAGGCGCAGCGGGCCCAGAACACTTTGGCCGAATTCAACCATTGTCTGGGAGTCAGCCTTTACAGCCTCGCGGATTCGCTCAAACTGCGACCCTGGTTTTGGGAGCCAGCGTTGGATGAGGTGTCTATCACCGCGACCATACCCGTGACTTTACGGCCGGTTTGGTCTTTGTCTGGAACCGGGCTTCTGCCCCTGTCAAATTTCCGGCAAATTTTCGCGACGCGCGACCCCCTTTCTGAGCCACCTACCCTGGGAAAAGTGATCCTGGTGGCTCACGTCGCCCTGAATCGGGCTTTGGTAGGTGTTGAGGTTAAGCCTGATAACCCGGAAGCGGTCTTTCAGTTGGACCCTGGCCCAGCCCTTTTGCGGATCCATCTGTACAAGGTGGTTAAGAACGCCTCTAGAAGATGCGACACTCTTGAGTATCTTTGGTATGAGACCGCCGAGTACGGGGAAACGCCTGGTTGGGCTGACTCTGGGGTCAAAGAGATGGCGGTTTGGCGAGGCGATTTCGATCTGGCCAGATTTCTGGTTGAGCCAGAAGAGGTAGCCCAGGCGATTCAGGAACGCCTCAGTGAGAATATTCCGAACCCGGTCAATTGACTTTTGTCTTTGAGGGATTTTCCGACGCGTCCTTTGGCGGTCGCGTCGCCTCAATAATCAGAGGGCTCCTGGAGACGCCCAAAATCAATTAAGGAGAAATCCAATGAGTTTTTTAAACAATCCCGACCAGGCTCTGGCCGAGGCTCAGAAAGCCCAGAACGTCATAGCTGAGTGTAATTATCTTCTGGCTCAAGGGCTGAAGACCATGGCGGCCACGCTGGACCTGCAACCATGGTTTTGGGAACCCGCGGTCAATGAGGTGCCCCAAGATGACCTTTTTCCTTTGACTATAAGGCCCGTGGGATTTCTTACCGGAACTGGCTATCTGCCTCTGTCAGACTCCCGACATATTTTCGCGACTCGCAACCCGCTCGCCGTCTCGCCCAGAGTGGGGGACGCGATTTTGGTCGCGCACGCTGTTTTTAACCTGGCCCTGGAGGATCTTGATATGGAGGAGCTCGAGGACTTGGAGGCTGTTTTCCGACTCAAGCCTGGCCCGGCTCTTCTTCGCGTCCATCTCTATAAGGTAAGCCAGGCCGCCCCAGATTACGCGACGCTTGAGGACCTCTGGAACGATACCGCTGATTACGGGGAAGAGCCTGGTTGGGACCAGTCCGGGACCGAGGCGATGCGGGTCTGGCGAGGCGATTTCGATTTGGCCGAGTTCCTCTGCGATCCGAAAGTTTTGGCCGAGGCGGTCAAAGGACGCTTGGCCGAGGAGATCCCGGCGTCTGTTTTGTAATTTTCGCGGAAAAGGCTGTTTGGCGGACCCTCCCCAAGGAGGCGTCCGCTCAAGAACTTGAAAGCTCAGATCAGCGGCCTTGGGCGCCAGTCAGAGCTCCGTTAGCGGAATTACGCGCGGGTTTTTCTTAAGAGCGAAAAGGCCAGAAACCGCCCCTGGTAACTGGCCTTTATTTTATCGCTTAACCGGGGATTTAGAATTTTTCCCGCAGAATGTTTTTGGCTGTCTCATCGCCCAGCTCGGTGACAAACGGCAGCCCGGTCTCTTTGGCCGTCTCCCGGTTGGCGGCGGCGATGTCGTAGCGGTCAATGGCCGAGAGCTTAAATTTTCTAGCCCCGGCCATCAGCTGCTGGAGACCGGCGGAGAGCTTATCCAGCATACCCCACATGGCGATGGCCCCGTAGGGGATTTCCTTCATGGCTTTGGCCCCGACCTTTTTCTGGACATCGTAGTAGGCGGCGAAGATCTCCTCCGCCGTGGAACCGTGGGCGCTGACCGAAGCCGGCAGGCTGTCCCAGTTGCCGTTGACTTTTGCCTTGTTGGCCGGCTTCAAGACTCCCTCAATGTTGGAGCCCAGGAAGCCCGGGATCATCAAACCCCGGCCCATGCAGATGAGCTTAACGAACGGGGAGCCAAGAGCCAGGCCCTTAAAGATGGAGCTGGACTTGGCGAAGCCGCCGGCGAAGGAAATGTCCACCACCTTGTGTCCGGCGGCGGCCAGGATGTTGGCGTACTCGTAAGCCTTGGCGTGGAGAAGGATCGAGGGGACTCCCCAGTGTTCCATCATGTCCCAGGGGCTCATGCCCGTGCCCCCGCCGGCTCCGTCAATGGTGAGCAGATCCAAGCCAGCCTCGGTGGCCAGCCGGAGAGCCAGAGCCAGGGGCTCCATGCCATAAGCCCCGGTTTTCAGGGAGATGCGCTCGTATCCCAGCCCCCGGAGATACTTGACCTGCTTGAGGAAATTTTCCCGCACCTCCCCCCATGAGGAGAGGTTGGTGTAGCCCAGGCGACTGTGGCGGGCGAAACCGTCAATGGAGTGGTTTTTGTAGGCCTCGCGCACCTCGGCCTTGGAGCAGTCCGGGTCCACCAGGTAGCCGCGGTTTTTGAGGAAGTCGGCGTACTCAATATCCTTGACTTGGATCTCGCCCCCGATGTTTTTGGCTCCCTGGCCCCATTTCAGCTCAATGATAACCTTATCGCCATATTTTTCAGCGATGTATTCGGCCACCCCGTTTCTGGTGTCCTCAACGTTAAGCTGAACAATGGCCGCCCCATAACCATCGTGGTAGCGGAGATAGGAGTCCAGTCGGCGATCCATTTCCGGGCTTTTGACAATGCGGGATTTTTTAATCTCCGAAGCCCGGTCAACGCCAACCACGTTTTCGCCGATGACGATGGGGATACCGCAGATGGCGCAACCGGCGGCCATGGCGTCCCAATACTTGGCGGCGATGAAGGTGGAGCCCAGAGCCCCGGCCATGTAGGGAGCCCGACACTTGGTTATTTTCTTGGCCCCGAAGCTGGTCTCCAGGGACACTTCCGTGAATAGGGCGTCTCCCTTGGCCGCGGAAGGAGGAGCCTCAT
This sequence comes from Deltaproteobacteria bacterium, assembly GCA_031276635.1. Taxonomy (GTDB): domain Bacteria; phylum Desulfobacterota; class Desulfarculia; order Adiutricales; family Adiutricaceae; genus JAIROO01. Next base: position 42,014 of record JAISMU010000104.1, read on the forward strand.
GAGCGCCGTAGCAGGGCCCCATGATTCTGAGGGCGTTGTAGGAAAGCCCGGCCGGGGCGGTGTTCTGGGCCCCGGCCACGGTGGAGCCGAAGTCCCGGGGGTAAAGAAGCTCCCGGCCTTTGAGGCAGGAGGCCCAAACCTCGCAGCGACCCTGGCAGTCGGAGCGACACAGGGTACAAAGCCCTGATTCCGCTGGGTTACCGCGATTGGCGATACCCAAGGCGTCATTGGATTTCTGATAGGTGGTCATGTTGGAAAAATCTCCTTACGCGAAAAAAACCGACCGGGTAGGCGGCGATATGATGACGGCCTTGGGAGTTCAGGCTGAGGGTGAAAAAACTCTCAGGAAAGCTTTTGGGCCGCGATTTAAGAAATTTTGGGCAAAGCCGGCGCGCCGTTCCAGGAAGTCAGAGATGGCCAGGAGTTATGGCTGTGTGGTCAAGCCCGAGTGTTAAGAAAAAAAGCATGGGAAAAATTTTACTTCATAATGAAACGGGAGGCAATTTATTTCTTTGACAAATTTGACGCTATAGGGTCAAAAATTTGCGGTAAACGCGGGGTTTCGACGTTTTAGAGGGATTTTGTTTCAGTAAAAATCGACAATTACGTTGGAAAATTGTCTTTCGGTTAAGCTAATATTTTGACAGTGGGGGGAGATTCTGGGGGCGCCGGTTGGTCAGGGGAAATTAGATGAGCCAACTAAGGAGAAGACTTTGGACGAGCTCCAAGCCGCCTTGGCCTGGGTTAAGTCTTCTCACCTTGAATGTTTAATTTAGCGCTAAAAATTAATTTATATATGACTTTGTAATGATTATTTATATTTATATTTATATATAAATAATCATAGATAAAAATTTATAAAAGTTTAATTTATTAGATTTATAATACAAAAAGTTATTTTTTGCTTCAGTTATTTTATAGCCACAAAGCATTGATATCCTTCATTACCAAATTATAAATATGTTTTTACTTTTTTAAGTTATGCCTATTAACAAATTTACCAATTTTTTGATTGTATTTAGGTTGTTTATATGAACTATCAGGCTTTATTAGCAACTTAAAATCTAAAAAATTTATAATACATTATAGTTAATTTATATAAACAAAATATAACCATAAAAAGAAAGACAAATTTTTTATTTTTATGGCCAAAATAGCTTTATTTTGAGTTATTGGGTCGCCAAGTTTACAAGACAGCTGACCTTAAGGTGGCTTGAAGGAGTTTGGAAGATGGTATAATTACAGACGAGTTGAGTTATGATGAGGCTCACGTTTAAATACGCGAGACAGGGAAAATTCTAATGCGGCCAAAAAAAAGGGCTGAGAGAGAAAACGCCTGGTTCTCCAGGCGGCGCGCTCAACTATTTTGGGCGGGCGTCCCCCAAGAGGCGATTTTCCCTTAACGGCCAGGGTCAGGTTTGTCGCTTAAATAAGTCGTTAATCTAAAAAGATTTAGGTTAGTTATTGGGGATTTTAGTCAGTTGTTCCAGATTTTTCCGAGTGGTCCCGAAATGACCTGGGCCATGGGAAAGGACGGGTTATGGGCGATTTGAGGTTTGATGACGTGGTCCGTCTTATTGTCAAGACCGGGCGGCTGCCAGAGTGTTTCGAGGATTGGGGCCTTTTGGATGATAGCGGCCTGACGATAGCTCACATCGCGGCGCGGGAAGGGTGTTTGCCCTCAGACTTTGACCGTTGGAAGCTGGCTGACCAAAGAGGCTGGACCGTAGCTCATGAGGCCGCGCAAAATTGGCGTCTGCCGGTCGATTTTGCCCGCTGGGAAATGGCGGATAAAAACGGCTGTACCGTGGCCCACGTAGCGGCCTGTAGAGGTCTTTTGCCCGCTGATTTTTCCCAATGGGAATTGACTGATGAAAAAGGCTATACCGTGGCCCATTACGTCGCCTTGGGAGGTCGTTTGCCAACGGATTTTTCCCAATGGGAACTGGCTGACAAAGGAGGCTGTACCGTAGCCCATGTCGCCGCTAAAAATGGTTTTCTCCCCGAGGATTTTGATAATTGGTCTCTGGCTGATGAAAATGGCTGTACCGTGGCCCATGCCGCGGCTAAAAATGGACGCCTCCCCAAAAACTTCACCCGGTGGGATTTAACCGACAGCTATGGTCGAACGGTGGCTCATGTCGCGGCGATAAACGGACGCCTCCCCAAAACCTTCACCCGGTTGGATTTGGCTGACCTTGATGGTCTAACGGTGGCTCATTACTTGGCGGGGGAAGATCGTTTGCCCTCTGATTTTTCCCAATGGGAATTGGCGGGCAACCAAGGCCAGACTGTGGCCCATTTCGCTGCTGAAAGTGGGTTTCTCCCGGATGGTTTTGACAAGTGGTCTCTGGCTGATAAAAATGGCAGAACCGTGGCCCATGTCGCGGCGATCCATGGTTATTTGCCAGAGGGTTTTGACAAATGGTCTCTGGTTGATGGAAGAGGCGAGACCGTGGCTCAGGTCGCCGCGAACAGTGGGAGGCTCCCCAAAAATTTCGCCAAATGGCATTTGGCCGATCACAGCGGTCAGACCATGGCCCACTACGCCGCCAGGCAAGGGCGGTTGCCGGAGAATTTTAGCCAATGGGGACTAAAAGGCGGCAATGAGGGCCAGACCGTCGCTCATGCCGCGGCGGAAAATGGGTTTCTGCCTGAGGAATTTGACAGCTGGGAGCTGGTTGATGAGGAGGGCCGAACGGTGGCCCATGTCGCGGCGGAAAATGGGTTTTTGCCTGAGGGCTTCGACCGCTGGGAATTAGCCGACAAAAAAGGCCGGACCGTGGCTAGTTACGCCGTCAAGGCGGGCCGTCTGCCGTCCGGCTTTGACCGATGGGATCTGCCAGACGAAAATGGCCGGACCTTGGCTCACGTCGCCGCGGCCCACCGGCGCTTGCCGAAAGATTTTGACAGCTGGGACCTGGCTGATGACGAGGGCTGGACCGTCGCGCATGAGGCGGCGAAACATGGTTTTTTGCCAAGAGGTTTCAGCAAGTGGGATCTGGAGGACAACCGAGGGGTAACTGTCGCGGACGTGGCCAGATACTAAAGCTCCCCGCCAAGGCGCCTGAGCCTGGCGCTCTCGTTTCCGCGCTTGTAACCGCTCACCCACGATAAAGGGGTGGGGTTTGAAATAGCCCTCATGGTTACCATGGTCAGGCTCTTGAATAAAGAGGCTAAAGGTCAACGTCAGAACGCTTCCCCAGTTCTGACCTCTTGAAGACTCGTTAGTAGACAAGACGGAACAGGCGCGAAACGGAGAGGGTCACGGCTGATACTCAACAATATTCCCGAGGCGACGTTCTTTTAATGAATAACCTGCCCGTTATAGGCTTTTATCGGCGCTTCATTCGCAAGTATTCGTTGTGGACAAAAATAAAAAACCCTTAACTCCGAGCGATCCGCGACGGGCCAGAAAACGGAGGGAAAAGAAACGGGCCAAGATCTATAAAATGGTCTCGTTCACTATTATTCTGTTGGCCTGCCAGGCTGAGGACAGCGTTGTTCAACCATTGAGTTTACAGGTTGACCCAGGAAGCGAACTGAGGCCTTAAACATAGATGTTAACGTAATTGCCCTTCTGCGTTTTTGGCATATTCAGAGGGACCTGGCTGAGTAAAGAGCTTTCTGTAGGTTGGTCTGGGAGTTTGCGCTCCCGCATCTGGCTCAAAAGCTGGCCTAACATCTCCTCCCGCCAGGCCGCCCGGCTCTGGTTGGCGGGGTTATAGGTGGTTTGTCCGTTGATCCGACCGTCTATGGTGTTCATGAGGTCTCCTGGGAGCGAAAGGATTGGCGACCTTAAGGCCGTTGGAGAGAGCTATATTCAAAAAGCGGGCCAACTTTTTCGGTTTTTTTTTTTTGAGCCTGGCTCTCTCCAGCCTGAAGGCTCTTTCGGCGCTCTCGCGCCTGGCTATTTTCTGGCCAGGCCTTTTGGGGCGATTGACTGTCTCAGCTTAATGTGTTAACTATTTTAAAATATTTATTTTATTTTAGGTAAAATATTATAAATATTTAAAATTATTTGTTGCTTAACTGGTTTCGGACCGTCTTGACTTGGCCCTTCGCTCAGTCCCCCGTTTACCTTCCTCAGATTATTTTTCTGGCCTATTTTTCTCTTTTTCTTTTACAGTTTCCTGCGGCTTCCTCTTTAATTATCCTTGACAATTAAAGAATATTAAGTTGTATCAATTTTTATAACGCTATTTTTTTGTGTTTTTGATGGCCATATCATTAAACCGCTTACACCAAAAGGATTAAAATTTTTGTCATGATTAAATATTTGATTTTACTGGATAAAAAAATGATGGCTCTCATAAATCTGAAAATAATTGGATTTTGGGGTTGAAATCTATGATTTAATGATTATTTTAGTCTTAAGGAAGTTGTAACGATGAAATCGCTTATCCCATCTAACTTTCCTAGTTCCAGTTTTCCGTAGACACTTGAAATTCTAATCAAAGGCCTGGAGGTTTACGCCCAAAGGCCAAAACGCTTTTTAAGCGTTACCAATCAAACCGGGCCAGACCATTTGGCTCAAAAGGAGCTCAGATGAAGACCAGTGGTAATTACAGCCCCCAGAATAACTCAACGCGCCCGGGAATCTCTTATGAGGCCAGAGTCAACCAA
>JAISMU010000020.1 GCA_031276635.1 Deltaproteobacteria bacterium
CATAGACGGAGTTCTGCAACCGCATAGTAGTCAACAGCGTTTCGACCGCATTAAGGATGGTTCCATCGCGAAACTCTACGAAGAGTTAAAGCAAATTCACAATGTTGATTACTCAGTATATAAAGATTATGATGTCGCGGCTGTTTATTATGATTGGCGTAAAAGTTCTGTTGAGTTATTGCGTGAGATTTTATTGAAGACTGGCGCTAAAATTGTTCTCAGCTCAGATTGGCGTTTTTTCGGCATGAACAAGATGTATGATTTTTTTACTATCCATGGCCTTCAGAAGTATTATATCGATCAGACAATAGATTCAAGTTATGATCTGAAAGATGAGGAATTTAATAATCTTCAAGATAAATATAGAATTAAATATAAAAATAATGATATATATTTTTGGCGCGTAATTGAAATACTTGACTATTTAAATCAATATCCTCATATTAAAAATTATGTTGCCATTGATGATTTAATGCTAAATCCAGGTTTAGAAAACCATTTTGTTCAATCTGATGTTTGGATTACTGAGGAAAACGCCGCTGATATTTTAAAAATTCTTGAATCAGATGATTAAATACTATTTTTATTAACTTTTTTAACGTTAATTTATTGTTGTTTTATTATATATATATATTTAATTGGTTTAAGACTTTTACTTTTTAATTATTTTTCTAATTGAGTTCTTCAGTCTTGTTCTATAATTTTATTGTAACATTTTTTATACTTAATGAGGCGTCAGGCTTCTTCAAGACAGGTAGCTTCAAAGAAATGATGGTGGTCTAAACGTTTTATTTTAACCAGATTTCGCTGAAATTTACGTCCGGAATGATTTTTATGAGAGTTGATTTTTTTCAGCTATCAACTTATTTTTTTTTCGCATAATAATTTGGAAATTAATATTATTTATTGCTAGATATTTATAAATTTTGGAATGTAAAATATTATTTTTAATCAAAATAAAAGGTCACGAGCCAGTTATCTCTAAACGATTTGGTCATAAAACGCCTAGATATCAATTTAATTCTATTAGCTTTTCGGCGGGAATTTTATTTTTCGCCGATTTATTAGGATGTACAATTAATGTATAAATTTAGTAAAACTGAGAGAGCTTATTGTCCGCCAACAGTTACTAAAGTTATTTTTTTAGACATAGACGGAGTTCTGCAACCGCATAGCAGTCAAAAACGTTTCAACCACATTAAGGATGGTTCCATCACGAAACTTTACGAAGAGTTAAAGCGAACTCACAACGTGGATTACTCTGTATATAATAAACGTGATGTCGCGGCTGTATATTATGATTGGCGTAAAAGTTCTGTTGCGTTATTGCGTGATATTTTATTGAAGACTGGCGCTAAAATTGTTCTCAGCTCAGATTGGCGTATTTTCGGCATGAACACGATGTATGATTTTTTTACTATCCATGGCCTTGAGAAGTATTATATCGATCAGACAATAGATTCAAGTTATGATCTGAAAGATGATGAATTTAATAATCTTAAAGATAAATATAGAATTAAATATAAAAATAACGATATATATTTTTGGCGCGTAATTGAAATACTTGACTATTTAAATCAGTATCCTCATATTAAAAATTATGTCGCCGTTGATGATTTAATGTTAAATCCTGGGTTAGAAAACCATTTTGTTCAAACTAATGATTGGATTACTGATGCTGACGCCGCTGATATTTTAAAAATTCTTGAATCAAATGATTAAAAAATATTTTTTTATTTATTTTTTCTTAACGTTAATTTAATTTTATTATCAATATATATTTAATTTATATAATATTCCTACTTATTAAAGTTTTTCTCTGATTGATGTCTTCTGCCTCGTTCTATAATATTAATGTAACCGTTTTTATAATTGATGGCGCTTCAGGCTTCTTCACTACACTTGGCTTTTATAAAATGATGGTGGTCTAATCGCTTTATTTAGCCAGATTTCGCTGAAATTTATGTCTGGAGCGATTTTTATGAGAAAGATTTTTTTTAAACGCTGGCGAAAAGAATTAAAAAACTCTTAATATAGTTTATTAAATTGTGTTATTTAAACCTATTTATTTTTTTCGAGACATTCGTAATTTCGCGTTATTATTATCAACCGATTTTATCGCGCATATTAAATTTGCCATTAATATTATTTATTACTAGATATTTATAAATTCACTTAATGTAAATATTAAATTTTTTTGGCCTTTGAAAATCTAAGACTAGAGACGCTTAGGAAATGTCTTTTCAGAGCGCGTGATTAGGGAATCAAATTGACTCAGCTCTTTCTATGATTTTTTATCATTTTTTATCAGAATGTAAGGTCATAGGCCAGCCATCTCAAAACGCTCTGGTCATAAAACGCCTGATATCTTTTAATTTCATTGGCTTTTCGGCGGGATTTTATTATTCACCGATTTATTAGGATGTACAAATAATGTATAATTTTCATAAAACTGAGAGAGCTTATTGCTCGCCGACAGTTACTAAAGTTATTTTTTTAGACATAGACGGAGTTCTGCAACCGCATAGTAGTCAACAGCGTTTCGACCGCATTAAGGAAGGTTCCATCGCGAAACTCTACGAAGTGTTAAAGCAAATTCACAATGTTGATTATTCTGTATATAAAGATTATGATGTCGCTGCTGTTTATTATGATTGGTGTAGAAGTTCTGTTGAGTTATTGCGTGATATTTTATCGAAGACTGGCGCTAAAATTGTTCTCAGTTCAGATTGGCGTTATTTTGGCATGAACGCGATGTATGATTTTTTTACTATCCATAGCCTTCAGAAGTATTATATCGATCAGACAATAGATTCAAGTTATGACCTGAAAGATAGTGAATTTGATATTCTTAAGGATAAATATAGAAATAAATATAAAAATAACCGCATATATTTAAGACGTGTAGTTGAAATACTTAACTATTTAGATCAATATCCTCATATTAAAAATTATGTCGCCATTGATGATTTGAACCTAAGTCCTGGTTTAGAAAACCATTTTGTTCATACTGATGATTGGATTACTGAGGAAAACGCCGCTAATATTTTAAAAATTCTTGAATCAAACGATTAAAATTTGTATTTAATTTATTTGGTTTATGATTGCTGCTTATTAAAGCATTTTTTTGATTGCGGTCTTTTGTTTCGGTCTATACTTTTATTGTAACGTTTTTGTAATTGATGACGCGTCAGGCTCCTTCAAGACAGTCGGTTCCTTGATCCGTTCCAAGAGGGAATCAAGATGTACAGCCAGACTCAAAATTATATCTCTGGCCGCCTGATCTATAATTTCCGCTGATATAACCCTCGAATATTTTTTTTTAATTTTGTTAACTGCCTCATAAGCTCGTTGACCAACCAAGGCTGGCCTTCAGACCAATACCAAGCCTTTTCAATGGCCGAATCCTCAAAAACCTGGCACTAGCCTCAGTATGTTGCCTATAAAGAATTCCGATTTCAGCCTGAGTAAAATTAGCCAAAGTCAAGGCTTCTTTTTTTATATTGAAAGGACTGGCTAGTCTTCATGTATCTGATTCAAGGTGGACAGAAACCAAGTAGTATCTAATATCTCTTATTCAAACTAAAATCATGGATTTAGGTAATTTTGTTAAAGGAGAATCGGTGCGGTTGTTATACCTTACACGAATTTAGCGTAAAAAAAGTGATTAATTGATCCTCTATAAAACAATCAGGCTCTTCAAAAAAACCGACCAGATCCTTATCTATTCAAACATAAGCGTATAAAAAAACTTCTAACTAGAACAGAAGGATCGGACACCGGCAAGGAGTCTTCGGGATAGGCTAAAGCTGATAAATTAGGAATGGATGATATTTTCAGGGCCAAATTTATTTCCGCGATTATCCTAGTCAACGCGACAATTTCATCTATTTTACCTTCACAATTTTCCAAAGAACAATATAAAGCGTAAAAATCGCCTTTTTTATTGATTTGTTTTGTTAATGTCTGTAGATATGTTTTTTTTCCAGATTGTCTTGGGGCATGGAGTATAAAATAAAATTTACCATTAATCAACTCTTCGACTTCCAGTTTGACGAGGTAAAACCGGAAGCATATAATGGTCTGAGGCACACAAGGGCCAGTGGTATTGAATTGTTTTATTGGTGGTCTACTCATAACTACCCACTCTGGAACCAGGCTACAGAAGAGCTTATAATATAAGGGAGCAAAAGTCAGCTTTATAAGCTGAGGCAGTTTTTAATTTTGATTATACTTTACTTTAAGATTAAAGACAAACTTGCTACGAAAGAAAATAATCAACCATCTAGCCTATTCAATTATTTTGTAAGAAATTTTACACGATAATCTATGAAACTTTATTTAAAAAATTTTTAAATTTATAATTTTGGCCTAAAGACTCTCAATGACTGCTTGAGGCAGGCCCAAGCGAGGTCGAGTCACTAATTCAGGAGAAGGCCAAGTTCACCAAACAGAATCGGGAGCTGCCTCTGGCCGAGGACTACAAACGTCTTGATCTGGCTTTTGATCTTAAATTTATTTTTAATTCCTTTTTTATAATTATTATTATCAACTTTTAATTAATAATTAAATACTTAGTTGTCATTGAGATTAAATTTTCTCATTATTTTGTTATTAATTGTATGTGAATTTTATTTGTTAAATAAATTAATTTTTTTGATAATAATATCCTATTTATTTTTTTGACAATCTATAAAGTTTATGGAAGAATTTAGTCACAACCGAGCTGATTATTTCTGGGCGAGATACCTCTTGACCTTCAATTAACCTGTCCTAGCCTCTTCCCTGAGCCTAACTTGATTAAGAATCCAGGCGCCTCAAATTTGATGAATTTCTACTATCACAATTATTGAAAAATCTTATAGCCAATTTTAAGCTTAAGAGGTCTTTTTTTAAAAATATTTTTTTTAGGCCAGATTATTTTTTTACCACAGGTTGGAGAGCCCATTGGTGAAAGCAAACTATAAAATTTTCAGGCTATTTTTAATTTCCTCTTTAATCTTACCAGTTTTCTAGATTTAATGACCTAATTCTTTTCCTTCAATTTCTTCATCGAGTTGAGCGTCTTTGGTCAAGATAAGGCTTCAATTTTTTGTCAAAAAATTAGTTGACAAGCATTTTTCTATATGATATATTTAACACAGTCATAAGAAATTCTAATAAATAATTTGACCGATTATTTTTATAAATAATCTGTCGCCTAGCCTCATAAAAGCCACCTGAAGGCGGGCCTGGAGGCGGAAAACAACAACAATTTTTTAGCCTGAGAGGCTACGGGGGTTCCTCACTCAGCTCGAAAGTCAGTTTTTTTCGCTTAAGAGCTCGCGCCCGCCGCCAGCCCTCTAAATTTCATCACCCAAAAGGCTTTGGGGTTTACGGGATGACCGTCCTGGATGGAGCGTCAACTCAGGGCCATGAGGCTGGTCCCTAAACTTTAAAGCGTTCCGCCAATCATTTTAATTGGTGGGTTGAGTGAAAAAGACTCACAACGTAAACTTTCGCGCTTTGAGTTAATCTCAAACGCGAGCTGATATATCACTCCTGGCCGCGTTTAAAGCGTTTTCCCTGAAGGCCAGGCTTTTTTGCCACCAGCGCGAAAAGACAGGGCTTTACCGCTATCGCTCGCGACCGTCGCTAGCCCTTTTAATCTCAGAGTCCCGGATGGGGTCTGAGGTTTTCAGGATGACCGCCCCGGGTCGCGTTGAGGGATACCGCCGAGACTCCCAGGTTAAACCTTCAGGCATTCCGCCAAGGCTTGAATTGGAAGACTGACCAAAAAGGGGAAGCCACGGAGTCAGAACCCTCCCTCCAACATATATTTTTACGCTTGGCCGCGCTTTTAACGTAATCCCTGAAGGCCAGGCTATTTTGCCACCAGCGCGAAAAGACAGGGCTTAACCGCTATCGCTCGCGACCGTCGCCAGCCCTTTAAATCTCAGAGTCTCACGTGGGGCCTGGGGTTTTCAGGATGACCGCCCCGGGTCGCTATGAGCCGGAAAGACCGTGACGTCCGTCGCCAGCCCTCCAGATGGCCGCCAATCACTTTAATTGGCTCAGTTTTTTGGAGGATGACCGCCTCTGAACGCCACGCCCAAAGGTCTTTTTTAGGCTTTTCGCGTCATTTCTTTCTCTAGTTGGCTTAATTTCTAAAGCTGACCTGAGACAATTATTTACCCGCGCTAGAGACGCAGTCTCTGGCGCGTTTTCCGCGACCGTCGCTAGCCCTTTAAGCCCTTTGGCTTTCAGGATGACCGCCCCGAGTCGCGCTTAACCGAGGTCAGGTTGACGCCAGAGCCTATGTTTCCAAGGCCCCAGCTCAACAGCTCACCTCAAAGCCACAAGCTTTTTGACGCGTTTATCATTGCCGCGATCAAGGTTTTCGGGAGAATATTAGGCGCCCGAACAGGCCACTTTTTTTAGGTCTGCTCAGAAGCGTCGGAAGGTTTATCGCGCCTGAGGCGAGGTTTTAAATTAGGACCTGGCCTGGGCCTGATTCGCGATCCTCAAAATTCGCCAGCTTAGGGGATTACCAGATCCCCAGGTAACTGGATTTTGTCTAGACTCGCTCATTGGGCCTGGCCTAGCTCGGATCTCATCATGCTGGAACATTTCCAGCCAAATGATTTTTGGGTATACCTTGTTTTGACCATTCCTCGCGCTCGATTTCCTTTCGCGCCCTTTCTGACTTGACCTTTAAAACTCCAGACCATCGCTCGCCTTGGGCCAAAAGTGGCCTTCTTATCCCTAGATCCCGGCATTCAACTTACAGTTTTCCCGTTTGGCTTACCAGCCAAAACCAGATCATTCAAGCCCAAGGCTCAGGCCCTCCCGCCGGGCCCAGGAAGGACTTAAAAGTCCAATCCTTAAGGAGTAACTAACTAATGAGCGTCAAATCTCCCCAGTCAAGCTCCATTGACTTGGTCAAACTCGAACCCATCTTCGAGACCTATAAAAACATGCCCCGGGGCTCTCTTATCCCGGTTCTTCAAGCCGCCCAGGAAGCCTACGGTTATCTGCCCACGGTTGTTCTTGAGGCCATCGCGGGCCAAATTGGCGCGCCCATCAGCCAAGTCTACGGCGTGGTCACTTTTTACTCCCAGTTCAAGCTGGTGCCCCGCGGCAAACACGTGATCCGAGCCTGTCAAGGCACGGCTTGTCATGTGCGCAACTCCAACCTCATCTTGGAGACGCTTAAGTCCAACCTGGGTGTCACCCCGGGCGACACCACCACGGACCTGCAGTTTACCCTGGAAACCGTGGCTTGTATCGGGGCTTGCAGCCTGGCCCCGGTCATGATGGTTGACAACGAGGCCCATGGCCGACTTCGTCCAGAGCGGATTCCCGAAATTCTGGACAAGTACCGTAGCTGAGAGGAGGCGGATTAAATGAGAAGCTTAGAGGATCTGCCCCGCCTGAACAGCGCGGAAGAGCTTGAGGCGATGAAAAACCGGGTTCTACCGAGGATCGCCATCCGGAAAGACCCCCACGCCCAGCCCTACAATGACATCACCCACCACATCATGATCTGTTGTGACACCGGCTGCGCCTCCTCCGGCTCCCGAGCCATTGTCGAGGAGTTCCACAAGGAGCTGGCCTCCCGGAATATGGAACGGTCCGTGGAAATCGTGGTCATCGGCTGCCATGGCTTCTGCGAGATGGGGCCGCTTTTGGTCGTCTACCCTGACGACATCTATTACATCCGGCTGCGGCCTGATGACGTGGCCGAAATCGTTGAGGAAACTCTCATCAACCACCGACCGGTGCCCAAACTTCTGTACCACGACCGAGAGACCATGCGCCCTATCGTGCGCTACAACGAGATCGAGTTCTACGCTAGACAGAACCGGATTCTGCTCGGTAACTGCGGTCACATTAACCCTGAGGATGTTGAGGAATACATCGCTTACGACGGCTACAAGGCTCTGGCCAAAGCTCTGAGTCAACGGGACAACACCGCGGCTCTACTAGAGGAAGTCAAGAAGTCCGGGTTACGCGGCCGGGGCGGCGGTGGCTTTCCCACTGGCCGCAAATGGGAGCTGTGCCGCAACGCCCCGGGTGAGGTCAAATACATCATTTGTAACGCGGACGAGGGCGATCCCGGGGCTTTTATGGATCGCTCCCTGATGGAAGGTGACCCGCACCGGCTGCTGGAAGGCCTGATTATCGGCGGCCTCATCATCGGAGCTCAGGAAGGTTACATCTACGTGAGGGCCGAATACCCCACGGCGGTCCGACGCGTCAAGAACGCCATCGCTCAGGCCGAAGCCTTGGGATTTCTTGGCAATAACATTCTGGGGACGGAATTCAGTTTCCACATCCACGTCAAAGAAGGGGCCGGAGCCTTCGTCTGTGGAGAGGAAACAGCCCTAATTCACTCCATTGAGGGCCAACGCGGCATGCCCACCACCCGCCCGCCCTTCCCGGCCATCTCCGGCCTGTGGGGTAAACCCACCAACAATAACAACGTTGAGACCTGGGCCAATATCCCTGGCATCATCCTCAATGGTGGATCTTGGTTCGCCGAGCACGGCACAGACAAATCCAAGGGCACCAAAGTCTTCGCCCTGACAGGCAAAATCCGCAACACCGGCCTGGCCGAAGTTTCCATGGGCGTTACCATGCGCGAGATCATCTATGAGATCGGCGGGGGCATCCAGAACAACAAGAAGTTCAAGGCGGTTCAAATTGGCGGACCTTCGGGCGGCTGTCTGCCGGAGTCGATGATCGATCGCCCGGTGGATTATGACTCGCTAATTGAGGCCGGGGCCATGATGGGTTCTGGAGGCTTGGTAGTGGTGGATGAGGACACTTGCATGGTGGCCTTGGCCAAATTCTTTTTGACTTTCACCCGCGATGAGAGCTGCGGTAAATGCACCCCCTGTCGGGAGGGGACGACGCGCATGCTCAACATCCTCAATAACATCACCACAGGCAAGGGCAAGGCCGGCGATATTGAGTTACTCGAAGAGCTGGCCAGGAACATCAAGCTCTCGGCCTTGTGCGGCCTGGGCCAGACCTCGCCCAATCCAATTTTGTCAACCCTGAACTATTTCCGCGAGGAGTATAAGGCCCATATCTATGAAAAAAGGTGCCCCGCCCACCATTGCGTCGACCTTATCACCTACTGGATCGACTCCGACCGATGCGTCGGTTGCGGTCTCTGCCGAAAAAAATGCCCGGTCCAAGCCATTGACGGCGCGCCGAAAAAGCCGCACACCATCGACATCTCCAAATGCGTCAAATGCGGCGCCTGTTTCATCGCCTGCCGCAAAAACCGCGCGGTCTTCAAAAAGTGAGGGTCCAAACATGAGCGACAACGTTACCTTGACCATAGACGATCTTTCCGTCGCCGTGCCAGAGGGAGTCACCATCTGGGGGGCCGCCAAAAAATTAGGCATAAACATTCCCACGCTTTGTCACCACTTTGACCTCAAACCCTACAGCGCCTGTCGCGTCTGTCTGGTGGAAGTTGAGGGAGCCCGAGCCCTGCTCGCCTCCTGCTCCACCCCGGTCGCCCCAGGGATGGTGGTGCGCACTAACACGCCCAAAGTCCGCGAGGCCAGGCGGCTGGTGGTGGAGCTGTTGTTGGCCAATCACCCCCATGACTGTTTCACCTGTCCTCGTAACCAAAGCTGTGAGCTCCAGGCTCTGGCCCTGGAAATGGGCGTCCGTGAGGTTCGATTCGAACAAGCCAAACCCACCTGGGACATAGACGACACTTCCCCAAGTCTTAACCGAGATCCCAACAAATGTATCCTGTGCGGTCGTTGCGTTCGTTTCTGCTCGGAAATCCAGTCTTGCGACGTCTACACCTTCGCCAACCGGGGCTACAGCTCCATCGTAACCACGGCCTTTGGCAAAAGCCTGGGTGACGTCCGCTGCGTTCTCTGCGGTCAATGCTCAGTGGTCTGCCCGGTGGGGGCCATCACCGTCAAGGACCACACCGAGGCGGTCATGGCCGCCATCTACGACCCCAGCAAAATTGTCATCGCCCAGACCGCCCCAGCCACCCGCGTGGCTTTGGGCGAGATGTTCGGCCTGCCGCCTGGCTCCATAGTCACCGGCAAAATGGTGGCCGCCCTGAAGCGCCTGGGCTTTGACCGAGTCATGGACACCAATTTCACCGCCGATGTCACCATCATGGAAGAGGCCACCGAGTTTCTCCATCGTTTGGAAAGTGGCCAGGGGATGCCGATGATCACCAGCTGCTCGCCAGGCTGGATCAATTTCATGGAAATGTTCTATCCAGAAATGGTTGAGCATCACTCCACCTGTAAAAGCCCCCAACAGATCTTCGGCGCCTTGGTGAAAACCTATTACGCCGAAAGGGAGACCATTAAGCCGGACAAAATCGTCTCCGTCTCCATCATGCCCTGCACGGCCAAGAAGTTCGAGTGCCAGCGGCCAGAGATGAGCGCGAGTGGCTACCAGGACGTGGACTATGTCTTGACCACCCGGGAGTTGGGGCTACTTCTGAAATCCAGCGGCATTGACCTCAATAACCTCCAACCTGAGCCCTATGACCCCATCATGGGCCAGGGCACCGGAGCGGGGACCATCTTCGGCAACACCGGCGGAGTCATGGAGGCGGCCTTGCGAACCGCTTACGAGGTAGTCACCAAAAAAACCCTGCCGAACCTGGAGTTCGACGTGGTTCGCGGGATGGCCGGCATTCGGGAGGCGGAAATCGATCTGGAGGGTACCAAGATCAAGGTGGCCATCGCTCACGGCCTCTCGAAAGCCCGCCAAGTTTTGGAGTCCATCAAGGCCGGCAATCCCAATGGCTGGCATTTCATTGAGATCATGGCCTGTCCCGGAGGCTGCGTGGCTGGCGGCGGCCAACCCATAACCAGGGACATTAATTACCGAGCCAAGCGCGTCAAGGGTCTTTACGAGGATGACCGCAATCTCCCTCTGCGCAAGAGTCACGAAAACCCGGAAGTCCAGACCCTGTACCGAGAGTACCTCCAAGAGCCCTGCGGCCATCTGAGCCACAAACTTCTGCACACCTCTTTCACCAACGCCCATGAGCGTTTTCACAAATAATTTGTTCTTTTCGCCGGGGAGAGGCTTCGCCTTTCCCTGGCCAACCACACTCGCCCGCTAAAACCAAGTCTTCTCATACTTTTTAAAAGCGGCCTCTTCCTCTTTTTTTTCTAGGACAGATTGACACCGTTAGCCCGCCCCGCCGGACAGGCGGTTTATTTTTAGCCAGATCCGCCACCCTGTTGGCTTGGCCTCAAAGCTAGCGACCTGAAAACCCTGCCGGGCCCGGGCCCCCAATTGATCTGAGTCAAAATAATCTCTTGACTTTTCTCTCCCTGTAGGAAACAGTTTATGTTTCCTACTAAAATGAGAGATGATAAATGAGTTGTTTCTTAAAGAGAACGGTTAAGGCCAAGACCTATATTTTTTGCTCCTCTTCATTCCGTAATGAGTGTTTAGGCCAACTTGAACTGTCCAAAAATTGCTAACTTATTTTGTCCACTTTTTGCTAAAAACTCTGTCCCGCCTCCTGAAGCGAGCTGCCTCAACCACATTAAATTCAACCTAGTTTACCTTAAAATATATTTATTTATTTTTTGTATAGATTTATTAATATATATACTACATGATTATAATCTTGCAAATTGTAATATTCTTGGTGGTAAAAAAGTCATTAGCAATATATCTATGGGACACCTTATTGGGGAGATATTTTGTGTTTAAAGAGTATATAAAACTCTGTTTTATTATTGATAAAGGTGTTAAAAGTATTATTTTTATATGATAAATAGAATGTCTTAACTGTTAGTAATTTCATCATTAAATTCCAGATTTTCTTCCACTATATAAGATGCAAACTACTGATGTAGTTTAATACAGCAACTATAATATTCACTTATATCATAATTTCCTTGTAAAAAGAGTACAATATTTAAAAGCAAAAATTTTTTTACATTCATTAATCATTTCGACTGCGGCCTCAGAAAACGCCGCTTTGAGAAACCCCTATCTAATGAAGGGCTGTTCCCGCCTTGGGACGAATCTAGCTGAAAACCGGGTTGGCTAAAAAATCTTGTCTGGGATCTAACCAACCATGGACTCTGGCCTTTCCCTTGTTCGGCTTTGCGGATTTCAGTAAGAGGTGTTTTAATGGCGCCATGAACCCATTTTGCGGGTAGATCGCGTCATGGAAAACGAAAATTTTCCATTACTCGATGGGCGTCAAGCGGAAGAGTCTTTTAAATACGTTTATATTTTGTTAATTAGTTAAGTCAAGGTCAATTTTTAAAAAAATTCATTGACCTGAGCCTGGCTATCCATGACAATATTTCACTGGGTCACTCGTTCTATTACAACAATTAGATCAATAGCTCTCTGGGGTCAGGGCTTTATTCCAGTTCCGAGCCATCCGAAGTGGTCAGCCACTCTGATTTTTCGGGGCCTTAAGACAGTGCTTGACCCTGAGCCCAAACGGATATTCATAAAATTTTTTATAATGAGGCTAACTAAGGATAAATAATGATCATTAACCTCCACGGCTTCACCGGACACGGGACCAATTCTAAATACGACTGGCTCAAAGCCAACCTACCGGAGCGCGAGATTTTCGCTCCCGACCTGAACTACGCCGCCACCCCGCCTGAGGAAATTTTGAGCTTTCTGGCTGAGCGAGTCAGCTCTTACCTGGCCACTTCCCCTCCTGACTCGCCCAAGCTGGGTATTTTGGCTAGCAGCTTGGGAGGCTTTTTCGGGCGGTGCCTGAACCTGCTGTTCCCAACGGTCCGAACCGTTCTGATCAATCCGGCCCTGACTCCCTTTATCCTCCTACGGGATCAACTGGATTGCCGGGCCTATCTGGCCCTCTTCGCCCGGCTGACTTTCACGGACGACGATCTGCCCCTGGAGCTGAACCAGCTCCGCGTCATCATTGGCGAACAGGACGAGCTTCTGGACCACGAGCGTCTGACCAGGCCGCTGTTGCCGCCCAATTTTAACCATGTCCAGGTCATCCAGGGTGGGGTCCATCGCCTCCAACTGACGCCAGAGGTGGGAGCCCTCCTGATGTCCTTTTTGGCTTAAATACCCAGCCAGGGGCTATGTGGCCACGCCCTGCCCCTCAACCTGGATTTTTTTACCCTAAAAATTCCCTCTGGCGGTCCGGCCTGACTATTAAAGGAGCTCTTGGTTTCCCACCCAGAGCCGACTCGATCGAGTAAAAATTTCCCCCCTGAAATCCACTTGGGCCACGGCTAAAACATTATTCAGGCCTCAACCACTAGATGGGGACTAACTATCAGACATTAGTTAATCTTTGGAAAACAATATTTTTTTCCAAATTGACGGGACTTCTGACCCAGGATCGCGTTTGATTTGGGTCTAACTCAGTCATTTAATCTTAATATTATTATTAACTGATATTTTCAGTTATTAGAAGTTTCCGCTTCTTTTAAATAAATATATTGATTCCCACAGGTTATTGTTCGCCGCCACCTCAAATATTGAGCTGGCCTCTTTTGAGCCAAGAGGCGCCTTTTTTGCGTCAGTTTATTTCTCTATCTTTTCCTAGACCGGCTTAAGAGTCTAGCCCAGAGCTTTTTTTCCTCAATCGTCTGGCTAAATAAGGTTCTATTTTAAATATAAAATTGATATAATTAGTTTAATATTTGCTGACTATAGCTTTATAATATTTAATTAATTTAGCCTAGAGGCCTGGATCTCCCCTCCGCCAGAAGCTCGGCAGGGCCCTGCTTGGCAAAGTTGAGGGCCTTCTGATCAAGATTATCCCGCAAGTTAAATCGCGAATAGACATTAAATCTAAGCTCCAACCAACAGACCAGACGCGCTACTGGGTAAATAATAACCCACCATGGGTAAAAATTACTCAAAGACCGGAACCTGGCTAAAAATTTAATCATTCACATTAATTATTTTATATATTTTCTATTTATACTTTTTTATTAATTTATATGAATCAGATAACTATTTATAGTTTAACTAAACCCCAGACGCTTATTTTTGGTAGGCCATAAACCTCTTAAAAAAAATTTTTTTTCTGGCTCAAAAAATTTTCCTTCGCATTTTTTTGGGGGTAACCTTCGGAAATCACTAATTAAAATCTCGTTTCAACTGGCTGGCCCATTTTTTTGATCTTGGACCATAATATTATATGAAATTATTGAATTAAAATTAAACAATATCTTGAAATATTAAATATTTTATTTTAATATTTAATATTTTAAATGAATGATAATTTGCCTCCTCGGCCCAAGGCTCGAAATTATTGATTTTTATCAAGTAGTTAATTATGAGGGCCATCTCCGGTTTTCCCAGTTTTCGCCGAACATAATGGCTTATATATTGCACGAACGTTTGATCGCTTATGAGGCGCCAATCTGGACCTCATCAGATTATGCTGGCAAGGCTGGAATATTGTCCAGCTGGTGTTTAAGTCAGCCAAACTATTTTCTTGAGGGCTATTTTAGGGAGTTTTTTCGGGAACTTAAGCTATTGTTTATGATATCGCGCTCTTCCAGGGCCAACCTTACTTGGGGTTGCCCGTTTTATTGTCAGCTCAAGATTTGGCGGCTCCACGCCGCAGAGGATAAAATCTTGGAATAACCTAAAACTAAACTAATAAACGCTAGTTTATTTATTATTCGACCGCTGTTCTAAGAGGAATCAGATTCGCTGATAGCGCTTTTATTCTTTTCTTCCTCTTGGCTCAGGTTGAGCCTCATTTTTGGCTCTCATACGCTTTTGTTTCTTTTTAGCCGCCTTATGTTTTTTAAGTTTTTTGAATTTTTTTTAATATTAATTAGTATTTTTTATTATTTGGTAGATAAATGGTGACCAATCATGATAAATCATCGGGTAGTCTTGGTTTTAGGCCTGTTGTCAATGTTTTTGTCCCCCCAACTGGCTTTGGCCATAACGGCGGATCCATCTGACTACTATGTCGCGCCGCCGTTGATGATTGGCGGAACCAAGCCGGCCATTTTGATGGTTTTAAGCAAAGACATCAAAATGTTCGCCCCCGCCTACGCCGCCCCGGCTGACCACAACGCCGATGGTCGGCTGGACATCGGCTTCAACCCCGCGGTGGAGTACACTGGCGTTTTTGACCCCTACTCCTGCTACGCCTATCAGAAGGGCGAGTTGAGCTATACCGATGAAAAAGGCAACCCAGACAAGAAAGGCGGCGATCTGACCAAACGCGGGCGCTTTATTCGGGTCGGGGCCGCCATTGAAGACCTCCCGGACGCCGATGGGCCTTACCCAGACTCCAATCGACTGCCGGATGAGATCAAAAAAGGTTATGACGACACCAATAACGGTCGCCCGGGCTATCCGGCCCCTAGATCCAAAACCGGTATCTGCCCCCAGCGCCGGGACCCGGGCTCCGGGGTTCGGCTGGACGGGGAAAACCTGATCTGGAGCGGCAACTGGCTTAACTGGATCACCAGCTCCAGGATCGACGTGATTCGTCAGGTTCTCTACGGAGGCAAAAGAATTCTGGACACCCCCACCTCCACCTACCTGACTGTGGAGTGGATCCCGGAAAACGCCGGCGTCTGGGCTTATGACGATTTCACCAAATACTACTGGCTAGACTATAACGAAGGCTCACCTTATTACGATTCCCTCAAGTACTCCCCGGTCGACCCGGACCGTTGGGGCGGCAAATACCGCCGTCTCCACGCCTATGGCCGGGTGGATAACAAACTGTACATCATAGACAACATCTGGTTCATGCGCCAAAAAGAGGACGTTCTGAACAAAGAGGGCTTCCGCTCTTACAACGCCTTCTATCCCTCGCGGGACCGGGCCCAATACACTCCGATTGATTATGTTTTAAACACCTTCGCCGACACCTACAAAACCTCCCAACTGGAGGTGATGGTGGAAGTCTGCAAACCTCTGACCAAAAAAGAGGCCTGGAACTTATACTATGGGCACATTCTGGGCCGGACGGACGCCAAAAAGTATAAAGGCCGGGTCCCGGACAAAGAGGCGAACATTCCGGACTCCGCCCTGCTTGAGGCGGGCGACTATTGCCAGCGCTATGGAGATCATTACAAGCCTGTTGGCGTTCTTCAAAAATACACCCAGATGGACCAAGCCCTCTTCGGCCTTCTGACCGGGGTCTTCAACGACGCCAACCGCTGGGACGCGGGCTGGTTGCGTCAGAATGTCGCCTCCATCCGAAATCACCTCAATCCCGATGGGACTTTCAATGGCGACAGCTCCAATAACATTTTCCGGATGCTGGACGCCATCAGCCTGGTGACCGACCCGCCTTTGGAGCCGTGGAAGGAAAAACCGAAAAATGGCCTGCCCGACATTGACCTGGAGGCCAAAAGACAGGGCAAAGGCTGGCGGGATCCTCATGAGTCCAACTTCGGCAACCCCATCGGGGAAATGCTCTACGAGGGGCTTTTATACTTCGCCAAGAACAACAAATCCGCCTACACCTACTGGCCCACCTCCCTGCGATCCGATGAGGGTGAGGTCAAGTTGCCCCGCCTGGGGGACTCGGGATTTGACACCTGGCGCTCGCCACTGGCCATTGATTCAGGGGACTGCCTCAAACCAGTCATCCTGCTTTTAAGTGACATTACCACCAGCCATGATGGCGACGCGCTGCCCGGCTCGCCCCACGGGACTCGCCAGGGCGGGGACGTGGCCCCTGCCCTCACCTTGGGTTTCCCGGACCCGGCCCGGTTCCATGACGCCAAAAGCCTAGGCCAGACTTTCAACATGAAGAGCTACCTTGATGTCATCACTGACCTTGAGGGCCTGGGCGGCCAATCATTTTATATAGCCAACACCAACACCGGGTCCCCGGGGGCCATCATGGAGGGCGAGGTCTCCAGGCAGCCAGTCGCCTCGGCGGACACCAACCTGTGCGTGCCCCGGGTTCTCAACAGCCTGGCAGACGTGCGGGGCCTTTGTCCCTCCGCGCCCCAGACTTATGGAACCTACAGCGTGGCCGCGGCCGCCTATTATGGCAACACTCACTCTTTCAGCGGGACCATGAGCAACGTCCAGACCTACGTGGTGGCCCTGCCGACGATTTTCCCCGAAATCAACTTGGAGTCAAAAAAACGGACCATCTCCATCAGCCCGGTGGCCCTGTCGGTCAAATACCCCTGCGGCAACAACGCCGAGGATGGGGACCGGACCTACTGCTCCCCTGACGGTAACGAACCGGCGGGAATCGCTTTTCTTGGCCCCTTCGCCACCAGCGTCATCCAATGGCGCTCGGACGACCAGGGCCGGGTCTACAGCGGGGCGGTCTTCGCCGGTTTCAGCGCCCGCCTGGAGGCCGAGGGCCGAGATTACCAGATGGACGCCCCGGTTCGTTACTATTTTGATCTCATCCGAGAATGCTACCCGAGCGAGAATTGCGGTAAATCCCTGACCAACAGCTGGCGTTACAAAAACTCCGGCAACGACAACCAACCCTCGGAGGCTCAAGAACAAAACATAACCCGCGGCTATTTTGGTCAGGCCAAATACACGACCAAATACGGCTACACCTTGCAAGCTGACAGCTCGACCTACCGCGATGGCCTCAATGGTTGGGGCGGGACCGGGGAAAGGGAGATGGCCAAGAAAATTCTGGCCGACTTCCAGGATGGCCGATACGCGGCGGCCGGGGTCAAGAGGCGACGCGAGTTTGTCTACAAGAGCTGGGACAGCGCCCTGCGGCCCAACTACATCATGGCCAATGAGCGGCCCAAATACTACAACAAAGCCGCTTACACCCCAGCGGGCTGGAGTCAGCTGCCGGCCATGCTCACTCTTTCCACCGGCATTCTGTCGGCCAACATGGACCCCGACCCGGCTCAGATGGAAACTTACGCCCGGGCCTTTTATGGCGACCTCAGCAATTCCAATCGGGAAAAAGTCATGCGCCCGCTGCCCGGGGCCGAAAATTACGATGGGGCCCTGTCCGACACCAAACCCGACTCCGTACTCAATGAGTCCCAGAGCCTTTTCATCGACCGACCCTTCCAGGACATCGGCTATGGCGAGGTCATGGACGTTTACGGCTATATCGGGGAACCGATGAAGATCTACAAGAAGGTGGCCAAACCGGAGGAAATTGACGAGGCCATCGGCGTGGTCATCTTCACCTACTCGCTGTACGAGGAAATTGATGGCTCGGACCGCGACCGGCCCATGAACATCGGCTACTACACGCACGGCGGCCTCAATTACGCCGAGTCCAAAGAGGACAACCCCGCCCGGACCCTGGGCGTGGCCAACGGGACTTACCTGGAGATCCAGAACGAGCACAACTACATGGGTGGCAGCTCCTATGAGCTCAAAGATCACAACACCACCGCCCACAAGAATCGGGGCCTGATGACCATAGCCCACGAGCTCAACACGCCGCCGACCTGCTATCGGGCCGGTCAGATCTCCACCAAACCGGCTAATTTCACGGCCGCGGACAAAGACGGCCGGTTCTTTAAAAATAACGTCCCAGCCAATCTGGAGATGCCCGGGTTCCTTTATGACACCCACAAAATAGCTCACTCCCCGGCCATCCCCAGCTGTGGCAGCGCGCGGCTGCCGCTGACGGCCACTCGGTTTTTCCGGTTCCCCTCCGAGGGCGACTCGGTCCACCCCACTTACCTGCCCAACCCCTTGTGGCTGGCGGCCAAGTATGGTGGCTTTAACGACCTCAACCGCGATGGGGTTCCTCAGAAGGCCGAGTGGGACGCCAGCCCCGCCCCTAATGGCGATGGCGTCCCGGATAACTATTTCTACGCCAATAACCTCTCGGAGCTCAAAGATCGGCTCATTGAGGCCTTTGAGAAAATCATGTCCAACCTCACGGTGGGCGCCTCGTCGTCAGCCTCCATCAACTCCATCATGGGCGGCGGCATCACCATCAGAACCTATTATCAGACCATCCACACCCCGTATGGCTCCGAAGCCGGGGCGAACGAGGTCAAATGGATAGGCGGGGCCTACGCTCTGTTTGTTGACCCTTACGGCAACCTCCGCGAGGACACCAACGGCAACGGGATTCTGGATCTTAACTGCGGGCTCGCCGATTCGCCCGGAGCCGCTCGCTCCAACGGGGCCGCCGGCGACTGGATCGTCGAGTTCGTGGACTGCGCCAGCGTTGGCGGCTCCTCGGAGGCCAAAAAATGCCAGGATGTCCGCGACAAGTCGGATCTGAAATCCATTGTCCGGGTCTTCCCAGACATCAATGGCCAAAATACCGTCGATTATGAGCGCAGCCATTACCTGTCCCTAGAGAGCGTCAACACGGTCTGGAATCTGGCCCAGAACCTGGCCGCCCCGACCTCCAAGGAACAGCTGCTTAATTCGCGGAATATTTATTTCTATCACGACGAGATCTCCGGGCCCACCCCGGTCCAGCTGGGCTCGGCCAACACCAGGTTCCTGCCGGATCAGGCCCTGGCTTTGCGAAAATACTTGATGGCCGCGGACGTCAACGCCTCAACCAGTCTCATTGAGTATGTCCTCGGTTGGGATCAGGCCAACAAGCGCTCCCGGAAAACCCTGGCCCCCTGGGTCTCCCAGAAAGGCCAGACTATCACCTGCCGCCTGGGTGACATCATAAACTCTCAACCGGTCATAGTTGGGGCGCCCTTCTCCGGCTTTGACGACCTGTATCGCGATCCCTCCTATGGGGCCTACCGCCTCCTCCGCAAGGACCGAGTGAACGTGGCCATCATCGGGGCCAATGACGGCGTCATTCGGGCCGTCAACCTCGGCAAGCACGTTTCTTACGCCCTGGGCAAAAACGGTTACGAAGGGGCGGACGGTCGAGAGCTGTGGGGCTTTATTCCCCAGGCCATTCTGCCGCACCTGCAGTGGTTGGCCCGAGAGGATTACGGCCACTCCTACTATCTTGATCTGACGCCATTTGTGGCCGAGGTCAAGGACTCTAACCGGAGTGGCGCCGAACAATGGCGGACCATCGTTTTGGTGGCCCTACGCTTCGGGGGCCGGGCCATTGAGATCTCGCCTCTGACCAAGACCGAGCCGGCCAAGTACTCTTACTCCGAGGTCTTCGCCTTGGACGTGACCGACACCAGCCAACCCCCCACTCTCCTGTGGCGTTTCTCCCATCCCCAGATGGGGCTGGTCGTGGCCCGACCCGTGGTCGCCCGCAGTCAACATGAGTGGAAGGTCATTGTCGGCAGTGGGCCCACCTATGACCTTTACGAACCACAAACCAACCAGACCGAGCCCGGGCCGGAGGGTCGGCTGGCTTATCGGGGCTACAGCAACCAGTCGGCCAAA
Source organism: Deltaproteobacteria bacterium (assembly GCA_031276635.1). GTDB lineage: Bacteria > Desulfobacterota > Desulfarculia > Adiutricales > Adiutricaceae > JAIROO01. The sequence goes on from JAISMU010000020.1 coordinate 20,278, forward strand.
TTGTTCGTCTTTGACGCCCTGACCGGCCCAGGGACCAACAACTCCCGGGTCATGACCATTGAGAGCGGGGAGCCCAAGAGCTTTGTGGCTCAATCCTTCCTCGCCATCGCCCCGGCCAGCTCAGTGGCCCGAAGCGAGAGCGAAGTGACCTGGGCCAATACCCTGGCCTATTTCAGCCTGAACCAGGCCGCCCCAGATGACCGGCTTTTGTGCCTGAAAAACGCTCAAGAGACGGATCCGTTCCTCGACTATTCGAAACAAAATGATCGCTGCGGGACTTCCCAATACGCCAACTATGGTTATTTTGACAAGGGCGGGGTCTGGCGCCTGAACATGACCGGGCCGCCCAACACCTGGAAGGACAACTTCAAACGTTTCTTTAATCCTGATCGGCCAGTCTCGGCGGCGGTTAACGCCACCACCGACCTCGCCGGCAATGTCTGGGTCATCTTTGGCACGGGCCGCTACTGGCACGACGAAGACAGCCACTTGTGCGAGGGGGCTGGCAATAACAAGGCCTGCCGCCTCAACCACATTAATTACCTTTATGGGATCAAAGAGCCCAGAAACTCTGATGGGTCCATGGCTTACCAGGAGGTTAAAGAGACGGAATTGACCGATGTCTCCAACATCTATGTCTACGCCGATGGCTCCCTCAGAAGCGTCTCGCCCAACGATGGCTCCATCTCCAGCGGCTACGCCACTGGCCCGAATGTTTCCCTGACCAATTACGGGGCCTTGGCCAATTACCTGGCCTCCAGCCAGACGGCCGGCTACAAGAAGGCCCTGCACACCGGCAACACCCTGGCCATCAACACTGATGAGGCCAATAACCCGGATAAGCTCGAATACTCGGAAACTGATTGGTGGAAGGGCCTGAGCGTGGAAATGCTCATCCAGCAGGTGGCCATCGCCCCGTTCTGGGGTCAGTCTCACATGGCCTTCAGCACTTTCCTGCCGGAGAACGTTTCCTGCGGAAGCGCCGGCAAGAGCTTCCATGTCCTTCTGGACACCTACACGGGCCTGCCTTCCCCGGTCATGGGCTCAGCCCTGTTCAAGGCCTATAACCAGACGCAACAGATAAATGGCCTCGGAGGCTTAGATACCCCCATCTCGGACCATTACGGTTACGTTGAGGGTATGAACGTCCAAACCACTGTGGTAACCACTTATATTAATGGCCAGGCCAAGACTTCCTTCGTGACCACTTCCAGCTCTGGGGTGGGCGGTTCCGGCAACCAGGGCCACAGCGAGAAGGACAACGCTCCCACTGGGGGACGGGGGGATGGGAGTGGCGATGGTGGCGACGCCCACGTCAACAACGGGAATCAGTCCTACAATGAGATGGTCCCGGAAACCGCCAAAGGGGTGGTCTCCTGGCGTGAGGTTCTGGACCTTTCCATCCTGGGTTATGGGGAAGATGATTAAAAGCCCCTCCCTTGAGGCGCCCCAACCAAGGGCCAACCGCCTCGGCCAATCCCCCGCGCTCTCCTCGCCTGGGGAGGGCGCGCCCCTGGTCGTGGCTTGCCCCAAATGCGGCGCGTTACTCCAACCCCCTCAACCGGTCCCGGTTGAGGGCCTGATTGTCCCTTGCCCCCGTTGTCGGGCTAAACTGATTGTTCGGCCCAAACCCCAGGAACCGCCGGACCTGGAGACCGAGCCGCCAGCGGTCAACCCCCGCGCTCTGGTTGATCCGGACCTGAGGGCTCTCCAGCCCGACGAGGAACAGATCCAGGAGGTGGTCTGCCCCAGTTGTTTAAGGGCCATGAGCGCGCCCCTGAAAAAAGGGCGCGACAACTGGGCCACCTGCCCCTGGTGCGGGGAAAAATTTCTGGCCCACAGCCAGCCGGACTGGCGGTCCCTGGAGCTGGCCCAGGAACCGGCCAGGCCTAACTATCGGCCCACCATGACCCGGCGCCCCCTGGAGCGGCTGGTCTTCAAGGTTGACTCGGTCAGCCAGATCTATGAGGTGGCCACCCTGGATTACCCCCCAGGTTGGAAAAACCGGCTCTCTCTGGTGGTGGTGGGGATCATATTATTGGGCGGGGGGTTTTTCGCCAATTTCCTGATTAACTCCTGGCGGGAGGCCCAATCCCTGAGGGATACCTACCCAGAGCCGACCAGTGTCAAATCCCAAGCTTACGATGAGACAGCTTTCCGGGCGGATCTGGTGAGATTTCGCCGCTGGCTGAGGGACAAGAGTCTGACGAGCTTTGTCATTGACTATTCCGGCTCCACCTCCCGGTTATTTAAGCGGGCCATGACTCAACTCCAGCCTAACGAGTGTCAGGAGTTCACCAGCCTGACGCTGCGGTCCTGGGGCCGAGGGGGGGTAAAAATAACGGGTCAATGTTATGATGAGAAAAGACCCAGCCCAACTATTCTCATCGCCTGGAAAGAGCGCCAGGCCATTTTATCCAGCCCTAACTCCAGCGAGATAATGAACGTTGTTATTTACCCCGCGAATCCGGGCCAAGGTGGTCGCGCCCAATAAAAAGGACAATTGCCAATGACCATGGGAAAACCTTATAAAACTATCCAGCGCCCCGGGGCCAAAAATCGCCCGGGCCTGACGCTGGTGGAGCTTCTGACGGTTATGCTTTTGGGGGCCATTCTCCTCTCCATGGCCCTGCTGATCTACATTACCACTTCCCGTAGTTACATCCGCCAGGACTCCCTGGTCGAGCAGATGCTCAACCTCCGCTCGGCCATGGCCTTCATCACCCGAGACCTGCGCATGGCGGGCAATGGCTTTTCCCTTTTGGAGCTGGGCCAGGACAACCGGCTCTTGATCTACACCAAGGATATAGAGGGTAAGCCCAACGGCTGGTTTCGCTATGACCCGGCGGTCCCTGATTTCGGGGTTCAACCCATCTGGTTTGAGGGCAACACCGATGGCCCGGACAAGTTGACCGTGGTTTACCTGGCCCCAGAGTTTTCCGCGCCCCTGGGCCGCTTGAGCTCAAGTTACTCAGCCGGGGATTCCTACCTGTCCCTGGTCGAAAGCTCCACGTTGGAGTACCCGGTCGCCGAGATAAGTCCCAATGAGATTCTGGCTGTCCAGGACCAGGTGGCGGTGGTCTCCACCGATAAACGGGCCCTGATTCTGGAGGCCAAGTCTAACGCCAGCGATCTGACCAAAATAGAAGTGGTCCCCACCCCCACCCCCTTTCAGAGCTCCTATCTGAAAGGGTCGTCCAATTTTCCGGCCGGTAGCTTAGTCTATAACGTCCGCCAGGTTCACGTTCACTCTTTCCGGGTGGACCCGGACAATGACTCCCTGGTCATGGACTCCCTCCAGGAATCCAAGCAGCCGCTGGCTGAGGGCATTGAGGATCTGCAAGTGGCCTTCGCTGTGGCCAAAAGCAACCCCGCCGTGGAGGATAACCTCGTCCAGGCCCTGACTGGCTATGACCTCTCGGACCCTGGCAGAATCCTCAAAGTGGCGCGGGTAATTCTGGTGTCCAGATCGCTGACCGAGGATCCCTACCATAACACTTACCCCAGGATTAAGGCCCTGGACCACAATCCAACCGGCGCCGACGCCTACCGCCGCCGAGCCCTGGAGGCCATTGTAAGCCTGCGAAACTTTTAATTCCAAAGCCCTCAAGGCTGAAGAAATTAAATCAATTAAAAGTAAATTATAATTATTATTATATCATTGGAGTCTAAGATGAAAACCTTCCCCGCTGCCCCCAACTCATCGGCCTTCAGGCCAGGCTTCTCCCTGGTCGAGATGATTGTCGTCATCGCGGTCCTGGGCATCCTGCTGGGGATCGCCATCCCGACTTACCTGACGGTTCTGCCCAGCGTGGAGCTGAAATCCGACGCCCGCAAGCTCATGTTCGCCTTTCAGCGGGCCCGGCAGATGGCCTCCTCCTATAACCGGCCCGCCCGGGTTCTACTTGACTGCACCCCGGCGACGCTCAATTACGAAGGCCAGAAAAACCCTTGCCGCCTGAAAGTGGAAATGGCCATCTATGACCACAACGGCGTCATCCAGAGCTGGGTCCAGGCCCAGGCTGGCTCCATGGACCTCAGCCCCCACACTAGGCCGACTTATCTGAGCGATTTCACCAAAAAAAGAGAGCAATTCGACAATTATCAAAAGTTTTTCACGGGTTTCACCACTATGGCTGGGGTCGGCCCTCGCACCTATGGGGTGAACGAGCGGGACGACTTCAACGGCGACAGCGTCGTGGTGGTTTTCACCCCCAGTGGGGAGGCCATCTCCTACAGCGCGGTGTCTGTGTTGTTGAAGACGGAGAGAAAAAACCTCGCTGGCTGGACAATTGAAGTTATCAACAGCACTGGCTATGTCCGCCTGAGACAACTAGATGACGCGTAAATAGATAACGCTAGAACCAATCAGGCCAGTTAATCCATAAGCGTAAAACCCTTGAGCCAGGCCCCGGGCTCAAGGCCGCCAGGACCCAGGTAATGACGATGCTATACCCCAACTCTCAGACCACAGCCTCAACTCGGTCGGGTTTCACCCTTCTGGAGACCCTCTTCGCCCTTCTGGTCATCCTTTTGGGCTTTCTCGCCGCCCTCTCCATGAACAGCGTGGCTTTGCGCAGCGGAGTTGTCAATGAGACCCAATTTCAGGCCGTTTTTCTGGCTGACTCCAAAATCGAGGAAATCAAGTCTTTCCTACCCGACTTCTCGGGTGGCTCGGCCACGTTTACCGAGCACTTTGACAAAAACGGCTTGTTAACCACCGAGGACAAAGCTTATTTCACCCGTCGCACGGACATCGCCACCAACACCCCCACCGCCAAAACCGACGAGGTCCGGGTCATGGTCACAACCGCCAAGTCGCCTTTGACCATTTCTTACTTAAGCATCATCGACCACGTGGACGACTGAGCCAGACGAAAGGAGGAGCGTTATGCGCGCGAACAAACAACCCCAACCGCCCGAAAAATCCCGCTCGGGCATGATCCTTTTGACCACTCTGGTTCTGGTCTTGATCCTGACCGTGGCCGGCGGGGTTCTTTTATTCAAAAATCGCTCAGAGTTGGCCACCACTACCAATTATCGCAACCATCAAAAGGCTCTGGCCAACGCCGACACGGTCATGAAAGTCACCATGAAAGCTTTGGATGTCATGGTGGCCACCTCTAATTATAATGAGGTGGAAAGATTTTTTGAGCACTCCGGGACGACTTACAAATACAAGTTCACCTTCAGCGATAATTTCAAAAATTTCCCTTCGAACGTGGCCGATAAAAAAAGAACCTCCATCAAGTCCCGTTATCTGGGGGCTGGCGGCGTTTCTGGCGGCAACCAGCCTGACCTCGTTGTCTCGGATTTAAACGACCGGGTCATCGGCCTGGCCCGGATCTCGTTTGACTTCATTGATCGCACCATCGCCTATGGTGGCAAAGCCACGCCTGGAGGCTCCATGGAGATGAAAGGAATGGGCTCGGGCTCGGATACCTTATCAAGCTTTTACGTCATCACCGTGGTCGGTCGGGATCCGGAAACCGTGGAGGGAGACATCTTTACTGATGACCCCACTGTCTCCGCCGGGCCTCAGGCTTTTCTGACCGCCTTGTACTGCGTGGGCTCCATCTGCGAAAAAACCTGACCAGTTCCCTTGGCGCCAGGCGGGCCGGGGCAGGGCCGCTCACAGAAAAATTTTGCTGGCCAGCGAAGTTAACCCCTTGGTTAGTCTCGCCAGGAAAAAATTTTTTCAATTTCTGGAATTGGCATTAATTGCATTGAATCACATATTTTAAATATTTACTTTTTATCAATTAACTTTAAAAATTATAATTGAAATAAATAAATCCTCTTGCCGAAAACTTCACTCTCAGGTAAAATATTCAAATCAGTCCAATTAACCGCTCACCGCTTATGGAGTTTGGCGTGCAAAAAAAAATTACAAAAATTATCCAAACTTTTTCTGAAATTATCCGCGAAAACATGCTTTACGCTGATAAAACTGAATATATATATAATCTGGTTAACAATTGTAAAGTTTGTTTTCTTTGTCGTCCTCGACGTTTCGGTAAATCCCTTCTTCTCAGCACTATAAAATCCCTATTTCTCGGCCAAAGGGATCTTTTTCAAGGGTTGTGGATTGA